>CAYGUB010000082.1:8842-10980 GCA_964352845.1 uncultured Rhodobacterales bacterium
TACCCGATCTGTCCGATGACAGCGTTGAAGTATCGCTGTTTGAGGCGGAAACGGTCGATGGCAAGCCGATGCTTGATGTCGTCACCGGCAATGATTACGCGCCCTTCACTGACAAGGACCTGCCCGAGGGCGGTATGTTTTCCGAGATTGCCAAGGTCGCTTTCGCCCGCGCGGGCTATGAGCCGGCACTGGAGTTCCTGCCGTGGGATTATGGCCTGAGGGCCACGCGAAAATCGACCTTTCTGGCCTCCTTCCCTTGGTTTGAGACCGAGCAGCGCAAGGAAGATCTGTGGTATTCGCGTCCCGTATATGACGTGCTGATCATGGCGTTCTTCCGAACGGGGGAGGCGGCCGAATTTGAGAGCGTCGACAGTCTTGACGGGCTGGTCGTGTGCCGCCCCGATGGCTATTTCCTCGACGACCTTCAAGCCAAGATCGACGCAGGGACCATCACCCATATGGCACCCGATACGCCCGAGGATTGCTTCAACATGCTGGTGGAAGAGCAGGTCGATGTGGTCTCGCTTAATGAGATTACCGGCAATGGGGTGATTGCCTCGCTTGATATAGGGGATCGGGTAGAGCCTGCCGGAACCCCGGTTGCGGTGCGCAGCCTGCATATTGTGTATCCGAAGTTTCATCCGCGCAGCCGTGGTATTGCCGCTCAGATCGATGCCGCGCTCAAGGAGATGGAAGAGGACTCAACCGTCCAGCAGATCATCGAGCGTCACCTGAAACTGCATTACGCCCAGCTGCTCGCGCAGCAATAGGCCCTTTGTCAGGGTCGCGCGCTCAGGCCTGCGGCCCGGCATATCACCCCAGAATGATGCCCATAACGACCATGGCGAGACCTGTGGCCGACAGGAAAAGCGCGCCGAGATTGACCGCGACAATCGATTGCATCTTGGCCTTCAGCGCCGCGTCATCCAGGCCGGATTTGCGCGCCTTTGAGACGGTCCAGATACACCAGATCAACCCGCACAACCCCATCAGCGTGACCGCCGTTCCGGCGGATACCAACCATGCCATCTCTCACCTCTTGCTTTGATCGCTCCGCCTATACTCAAACCCCGCGCAAAACAAGCCGCGCCACCTTGCCCCTGCATCCATGGCTTTGTATCAGACCCGGAGCATTGATCACAGGAGCCTCCCCCTCATGTCCGACGACGTTTCAGACAGCACCTACCGCGTGACCGCAGATGAATTGCGGCAATTCGTCGAGCGTATCGAGCGGCTTGAACAGGAAAAGAAGGATATCGCCGACCAGATCAAGGAGGTCTATAGCGAGATCAAAGGGCGCGGCTATGACACCAAGGCTTTGCGCACGATCATCTCGCTGCGCAAGAAGGACAAGGATCAGGTCGCCGAGGAAGAAGCGGTGCTGGAGATGTATAAGGAAGCGCTCGGCATGAGTTGAGTGTAAGGCCCGCGCCCGTATCTTCGGGCACTGGCCTTGTCACTTGTTCAGGCCGACGTGATTACATCCGAAATCTCGGCCACCTTGGCATCCAGCAGCGCGCGGTCGCCGCGTGCCTCGACATTGAGGCGCAGCACAGGTTCTGTGTTGGATTGGCGCAAGTTCACCCGCCAGTCGCCATAATCGCATGAAACCCCGTCCAGCCGGTCCACGGCTTTTGCGCCCGCGACATATTTCGCTTCAAACGCATTGATCGCGGGTTGCTTGTCGTCGAGCTTGAAATTGATCTCGCCCGATGACGGGAAGCGGTTTTGCATATCGGCCACGAGATCGGACAGTTTGCGGCCCGTGCTGCAAATATGTTCGATCACCAGAAGCCAGGGGATCATGCCGCTGTCACAATACATGAAGTCGCGGAAATAGTGATGCGCCGACATCTCGCCGCCATAGACCGCGTCTACCTCGCGCATCTTCGCCTTGATATGGCTGTGGCCGGATTTCGAGGCGACCGCTTCGCCGCCGTTCCCGTGGGGGCCTTCGACCAGATCGACCAGCCCCCAGATCACGCGGGGATCATGGATGATCTTGGCGCCGGGCGTCTTGGCCAGAAACGCGCCCGCCAGCAGGGCCACGACATACTCGCCATCAATGAAATTGCCGGTCTCATCGAAGAAGAAGCAGCGGTCGAAATCGCCATCCCAGGCAACGCCGAGATCAGCAC
>CAYGUB010000083.1:0-10969 GCA_964352845.1 uncultured Rhodobacterales bacterium
CTCATATTCCGCCGAAGACATCGGGTCGCAATGCTGGAAATACGGCGCCAAATCGATCACGGTCAGCCACCGGACTGCCGCAATGGGCTATGACTGGCCGGAGAACTGGCAGGAAGTGCCGCTGTTGACACATGTCGAGGGAAAGACCGCGCATTTCAAGGATGGCAGCACCAAGGATGTCGATGCGATTATTCTATGCACCGGCTATCAGCACCATTTCCCCTTCATGGCCGAGGATCTGCGTCTCAAGACCGCCAACAGGCTGGCGACGGCAGACCTTTATAAGGGCGTGGCCTGGGTGCATAATCCCGCGCTGTTCTATCTGGGCATGCAGGACCAGTGGTTCACGTTCAACATGTTCGACGCGCAGGCCTGGTGGGTGCGCGACGCGATCATGGGCAAGATCGAGATGCCGCCCAAGGCAGCGATGCAGGCCGATGTGGCAGACCGGATCGCCCGCGAGGATGCAGGCGAAGATGATTATGACGCGATCTGGTATCAGGGCGACTATATCAAGGAGCTGATCGCCGAGACGGATTACCCGGACTTCGATGTTGAAGGCGCCTGTCAGGCCTTCAAGCAATGGAAGGGGCACAAGAAGCAAGGTATCATGACCTTCCGCGACAACAGCTATAAATCGGTCATGACGGGCACCATGGCTCCGGTCCATCACACGCCGTGGAAAGACGCGCTGGATGACAGCCTTGAGGTCTATCTGCAGAACTGAGCGCGCCTGCTATAGCGTCTGACGAAATACCTGAAACATCACGCATCACATAACGCGCCCAAAATCTCTGATTTCAGGCAGCGTTATGTGATTGAGGTTTTTCGCATGACGCTTTAGCCCTTTGGGGCTATGCGCAGGAACACAAAGCTCTGGCCCAAAGCCGCCTTGTCTTTCAGCGACAGGCCAAGCTCTCCCGAAGGGGTGGTGTAGACACGCTGGTCATAGAAGTCGGGGTGGTTGACCATCTGGTCCGGCTGCACGGCTGCGTCTTCCCCAAGACAGTCTGAAAGCGCTGCGAGGCCTGCATCGAACTGCGCCTGTGCCGCCGGCGCGCGGTAGTCAAAGCCCCATCCACAATGCAGCGATTGCGTCCCCTCCAGCGACAGGGCTGTGCGGCAAGTGGCCTGCGCACCGGCCAGCTCAAGCGTACCAGCCCAGCTGTCCCGATCCGTCAGCAGTCGTGTGATTTCGGCGCAAAAATCCGTGGCCCCGGCAGGCAGGCCCGGCAGCAGGCAACACAGGATCACAGCGCCACGCCTCATTGCGCAACCAGCTGCTCGCCTTCCAGCAGCTTGAACGGCGTGGGCGGGGTTTGCTTGGAGACCCAGTAGAACTCGCTGTTCCATTCCATCACGAACCAGCCTTCCCATGCCGCATCGCCGGGCCAGATCGACTGGTATTCGTCCCTGTCTTCATCGACCCGCCACTCTCCGCGGGAGGATCGCGCGCCTTCCTGCGCATAGATTGTCACACCATCGGGGCCAAAAAACTGGCGATAGGCATTGCCCTCCCATTTGCCGATGGCCGTGTTGCCGGACAAAAGCGCGTCGATCTCATGCGCCTTCAGCTTCACCGATTGTCCCGATACCGGCAGCGCGCAAACCATGAGTGCCGCAAGTGCCATTCGTGCGATCATGAGCGCGGCCTCTCTTTTTTCGGATCATAGGCGGCGAGATCGGCACGGATCGTGGCGGGCAAGCGTTTCTGGTGCCCGTCGAGTTTGCCGATCTCGAGATGCGTTCCGGGGGCCGCATGGGTCACATCGACCCGCGCCATGGCGATGTTGCGACCCAGTACCGGCGAGCGCATCGACGAAGTGACCTCCCCCACCTGAGCGCGGCCGACATGGATGCAATCGCCGTGACCCACATCGACATTGCTGTCGATATCAAGACCGACAAGTTTGCGCGCCGGATGTTCCTTGCGGCGGATCAGGGCATCGCGGCCGATAAAGTCATCGGTTTTGGATTTCAGCGGCACGGTAAAGCCGATACCCGCTTCAAACGGGTCCGTCTGGTCCGAGAAATCATGGCCCGCAAAGATCAGCCCGGCCTCGATGCGCACCATGTCAAGCGCCTCCAGTCCCATCGGCTTGAGCCCATGCCGCTGCCCGGCCGCCCAGATGGCATCGAAGACCTCCGCGCAGTGCTTGGGGTGGCACATCACCTCATAGCCAAGCTCTCCGGTATAGCCGGTGCGGCTGATCACAACAGGCGTCCCGGACTCGTTTCGCAGCCGCGCAGGCGTGAAGCGGAACCAGTCGAGCTGCCCGAATTCCGGGTTATGGGGCGCGGTCCAGACGAGCTCTGCCAGCAGATCGCGGCTATTTGGCCCCTGCACGGCAAGATTGTGCAACTGATCGGTGGAAGAGCGGATCAGCACCTTCAGACCCAGCTTTTCGGCCAACTCCCGCAGCCATTCGCCGCCATAGTCGCTACCACCGATCCAGCGGAAATTGTCGCGCCCCAGCCGGAAGACGGTGCCGTCATCAATCATGCCGCCATGCTCATAGCACATGGCGGTATAGACCACGGCACCCACGGCCAGCGTCTTCATATTGCGGGTGAAGGCGTATTGGCACAAAGCCTCGGCATCAGGGCCGGTAATCTCGAACTTGCGCAGCGGGCTGAGATCCATCACCACGCAAGCCTCGCGGCAGGCCCAGTATTCCTCAATCGGGCCCGCATCTGCAAAGCCATTGGCCAGCCAATAGCCATTATATTCGACAAAGTTGCGGGTGTGCTTGGAAAAGCTGGCGTGGAACCCGGTTTTCTGGGTCATTTTCGGCTCCGAATCTGGGGTCGCGCGGATCGCTATCGACCGCTGGAAGGTTTCCTTGCCGCTATAGGTGCGGATGTGAATATCGGTGGGGTTCCAGCCATTGGCGGGCGTTGTGTCATCGGGACAGGCCGAGGAGACGCAGACAATATCGGTGAGCGCGCGCAGCAGGACATAGTCGCCGGGCCGCGACCAGGGCTCGTCGGAATACATCACCCCATGCTCGTCGAGAAAGGTGTTGAAGAAGAAGTTGATCGCCATCCAGCCGGGCCGTGCACCGACATTATATTTCATCAAGGCAAGGTTGAAATTTTCCGAGCAGTTCACGTGGCCCGGATAGCCGATATCGTCGTAATATTTGGCCGAACAGGCCAGCGCGAACGCGTCGTGCCGCCCGCAGGTGTCCTGCACCACCTCGACCAGTGCCAGCATCTCCTGATCATAGTATTTCGCATGCAGCCCCGGCATCGGATAGGAATGGCCCATCAATGTGCGGGTGGTCGTCACATCCAGCGCATGCTCGATCCCCTTATCGAGCTTGCGGGCCGAGAAACATTCGAAATCGGTGCATTGGCGCCCGTCTACATCAATGATCTGGATATAATCCCCCGCCTTGACGAAAAACGCTTCCGCTGTCTGGCTGTGGACGCGGATTTCATCAAGCGGGTCGGCAAGCGGATCGGGCAGCGCGAAGCCCGTATGGGTTTTGAGCCTTGCGCGGATCACCATGACGCTCAGCGGTGTCGCCGTGTCCTGCAGCTGCGGATCCATGACCCCGCCGGGGGCCGCGATAATGACTGCGCCGCTGCGCATGGCGGTGAACTCGCTTTGCGTCCTGGCCGGGGTCGTGGTCTCGAACAGATGAAGAGCAGGCGCGCGCGCGATATCAATTCCGCGCGCATCCAGCCCCATGCGCAGACCCCGTAAGGAGCGGTCATCGCTCTCCAGCAGCGCCATCAGCCCATGCGCCGGAGCACTGCCACGAACATCCAGCAGCCCCGCAACGCTCGGGACAAGCTCACAGCGCTGGCCGCCCTCATCATTTATGATCGTCAGCCTGTCGCCCGCCTCGACCGGGATCAGCGCCGCACCCCGGCCTTGGACGACGTAACGCTCCGTCCCGGGGGGCAGTGAAAAAACTTGCGGCTGGATTATCTTGCTGGGTTTCGGAGGGCCCGGTTGCACCCTAGGATAGTGATCAAGCATCTTCGGGCCTCCTCTTGTGAAACCTCAACCGCCCAAGAGTTGCATGAGCGGAATATTTATTTATTCTTAAGAATACAGATGCAGGCTTGCACCGCAAACAAAATCGGAGCTTACGCGCCTTGATCAGATCGCTTTCATCCGCCGGGCCCTGCTTGTGAGCGCGGCGAGAGAGGTTTTCGCCAGTGCTGCGATACCAGACAGCAACGTGATTGCAGTGACGCGAGCTATGACATGAGCGCGCTTGGTCTGGGCCTGATCGCGGCGCTGTGCTGGGGGTTTCACGATATCTGCGTGCGGTTTCTGAGCCAGACCGTGCCGGTCAGCGCTTGCATTGTCACGGTCTTCATTGCGGGCCTGCTGTTTCATGCGGGTCTGATCACCGTCAGCGGAGAGTTCCACGCGATCCCGCCGCGTGCCATCTGGCTTTGTGCCGCTGCAGGTCTGTGCTTCGTCATCGCGACGCTGGGTCTCTATTACGCGTTTCAGCGTGGCCCCGTGCGGCTGGTGGCACCGCTTATTGCGGGCTTTCCCATCATCGCCGTGGGGCTGGCCGTCATTCAAGGCACCGCAGTCAGTGCGATGCAATGGGCCGCGGTTCTGGCCATCGTCGGCGGCGCGGGGCTTGTCGCGGCGCTGTCTGACACCAGTCGCGAGGCGATCCCGCCCAAAGGGCCAACTATCCTTTATGCCGTCATTTCCGCCTGCGGATTTGCGGGCACTTTCGCTTTTGGCCAGCAGGCAGCGGTACTCGGCCATGAGATGCCCACCACGCTGTTGACCCGGGCCATCGCGCTGGTGCTTGTCACGCTGGTATTCCTTTGGTTCCGGCAACCGCTCTGGCCGGGGAAATCCGCCCTGCCTTTGCTTGTTGCGATGGGTGTGGCCGATGGGCTGGCGCTGCTTTGCGTGATGTCGGCGGGCAATTATGCCAATCCGGAATATGCCGTTGTGACCTCTTCCATGTTTGGTTTGCTCACCGTGTTTCTCGCCTGGGTCTGGCTGAAAGAACGGATGTCGCCGCCGCAATGGCTGGGCTGTCTCATTGCCTTCGCCGGTGTGGGCTATCTGGCTTTGTAATCCTATGTGACCAAAAATTAAGCACTGTTAACCGCCTGCAGACGCGCCGCCCCCGAAGGACGTTGCAGATCGGGAGAACTGCACTAAGGTTAACGACATGAAGTCGGACCGACCCCATTTTGACGAAATGCTAGTCACTCCGGACGAGGCACGCGCGCCCTATCGCACCTACAAGAATTGGTTCGCGAACGAAGACCCCGCCCGCCTGATCAGGAAATCCAAGGAGGCAGAGGCGTTTTTCCGGCGCACCGGCATCACCTTCAATGTCTATGGACAGGCTGCGGCGCAAGAGCGGCTGATCCCTTTCGATCTGATCCCGCGCATTATCTCAAATCGCGAATGGATGCGCCTTTCCAAGGGCATTGAGCAACGCGTCACTGCGATCAACGCCTTCCTGCATGATGTCTATAACCGTCAGGAAATCCTGCGCGCGGGCATCGTGCCGGTGGATCTGATCGCCCGGAACGAGGCCTTCCTTCCCCAGATGATGGGCTTCACCCCGCCGGGCAATGTCTACACCCATATCGTGGGCACCGATATCGTGCGCACCGGCGAGGATGATTTCTTCGTGCTGGAGGATAACGCACGCACACCCTCGGGCGTCTCCTATATGCTCGAGAACCGCGAGACGATGTTGCAGATGTTCCCGGAACTGTTCAGCCAAAACAAGGTTCAGCCAGTCAGCAACTATCCCAAGAACCTGCGCCGCTCGCTTGCGGCCTGCGCGCCGCAAGGTTGCGCGGGCAAACCCAGCATCGCGATCCTGACCCCGGGGATCCATAACTCGGCCTATTTCGAGCATTCCTTTCTGGCGGATCAAATGGGGGTGGAGCTGGTCGAAGGCCATGATCTGCGCGTCATCGACGGCCATATCGCGATGCGCACGACGCAGGGCTACAAGGTGGTCGATGTGCTCTACCGGCGGGTCGATGATGACTATCTGGACCCGCTCAATTTCAACCGGGAGTCCATGCTGGGCGTGCCGGGGATCATGGATGTCTATCGCGCGGGCAATATCACCATCGCCAATGCGCCCGGCACGGGGATTGCCGATGACAAGGCGATCTACTCCTACATGCCCGATATCGTGGAGTTCTACACCGGCGAACGGGCGATCCTGAAAAATGTGCAGACATGGCGCTGCTCAGAGCCTGATGCGCTGGCCTATGTGCTGGAGAACCTCGACCAGCTGGTGGTCAAGGAGGTCCATGGATCAGGCGGCTACGGCATGTTGGTGGGGCCCGCCGCGAGCAAATCAGAGATCAGCCAGTTCGCCGCCAAACTGCGCGCCAGCCCCGCCAACTACATCGCGCAACCGACATTGTCTTTGTCCACCGTCCCGATCTTTGCCAAGAAGGGCCTGTCGCCACGCCATGTCGATCTGCGCCCCTTCGTGCTGGTCTCACCGACGGGCATGGATATTACGCCGGGCGGTCTGACACGGGTGGCGCTGAAACAGGGATCGCTGGTGGTCAATTCCAGTCAGGGCGGCGGCACCAAAGACACCTGGGTTCTGGAGGATTAGCGCAATGCTCGGCAAGACCGCAGGCGGGCTGTATTGGATGTTCCGGTTTCTGGAACGGGCCGAGAATACCGCGCGGCTGGTCGAGGCGGGCTTTCGCATTGCGCTGACGCGCTCCAGCGATACGGAAACGGATTGGAAATCGGTCGTCATCACAGCCGGGGTGAGCGACGGCTATGAGGCACGCCACGACAGCTATGCCGCGGCCCCCGTGGTGGACTTTCTGCTGCGCGACACGGCCAATCCGTCAAGCGTTATCTCCGTCACCGAACAGGCGCGCACCAATGCGCGCATGGTCCGCACGGCGCTGACGACAGAGGTGTGGGAAGCCGTCAATGAGAACTGGATGACCCTCAAGGAAGCGCTGGCCAATCCGGTTGCGCAAACCGATCTGCCCGCGCTTCTGGGCACGATCCGACGGCAAAGCGCCCTTGTGCGCGGGGCGCTGCATGGCACGATGCTGCGAAATGACATCTATGATTTTGCCCAGATCGGCAGCGCGCTGGAACGCGCCGACAACACGGCGCGCATCATTGATGTGAAATACTACACGTTGCTGCCGTCAGCGCGGTTCATAGGCTCGCCGCTGGATAATGTGCAGTGGGAGACCATCCTGAGGTCCGTCTCGGCCCACCGGTCGTTTCGCTGGCTCAATGAAGACGACTTGAGCTCTGCCACGATTGCGCAGTTTCTGATCCTCGACAGCCGGTTCCCGCGCTCGCTGTTTTTCTCAAGCAAGGTGCTTGGCGAAAGCCTCGGGTTTCTGGAAAAGGACTACCAGATGCGCCACCCCTGCCACGAGATGATCGAGGCGCAGCGCAACAAGCTGCGCAACCACAGCATCGAGGCGATTTTCGACGCGGGTCTGCATGAGTTCATTCTTGATTTCATCACCAGCAATAACGCAATCGGCCAGCAGATCGAGCGCGATTACCAGTTCAACGGATAGGCGAGGCAGGTCATGCGGCTCAGGATCACGCATAAGACGCAATATAGCTATGACGCCCCGGTCAGCTACGGGCTGCAACAGATACGCCTGACACCGCTGGGCTCTGCGCAGCAAGTGGTGCATGACTGGTCACTGGCCATCGACGGCGGGCAGCAAGAGCTGTCCTTCACCGACCACCATGGCAACCACACGACCCTTGTTCAGATCTCTCCGGGCGTGCGCGAGATCAACATAACCGCCAGCGGCGAGGTCGAGACGCTCAGCTCCGACGGCGTCCTGGGTGCGGTCTATGGCCCGGCGCCACTGTGGCATTTCATGCAAGACACGCCACGCACGCAGGCCGGTGCCGGCATCCGCGCTCTGGGCGAGACGGTTGCGGCCAAATCTGACACGCTGAGCGCGCTGCATGATCTGTCCGCCGCAATACGCGACGCGGTGCCCTACGGCCATGCCAAGACCTATGTCGAAACTTCCGCCGAAGAGGCGCTGCAGGCGGGGGGTGGCGTATGTCAGGACCACGCGCAGATATTCATCTCCACAGCCCGGCTTGCAGGCATCCCCGCGCGCTATGTGAGCGGTTATCTGATGATGGATGACCGGATCGATCAGGACGCAAGCCACGCCTGGGCCGAGGCGCATATCGAGGCGTTGGGCTGGGTCGGCTTCGATATCTCCAACGCGATCTGCCCCGACGAGCGCTATGTGCGCATCGCCACCGGCCGGGATTCGCATGATGCAGCGCCGATATCGGGGCTGAGAATGGGCGTGGCGCAAGAAGAGATGATTGTATCGCTGCAGGTTCAACAATAGATAAGATGCGGCGAGCCCAGATAGTGGAAAACAAGCAGTGACATATTGCGTAGGCCTGCGCCTGAATGACGGATTGGTATTCATGTCCGACACCCGCACCAATGCGGGCGTCGACAATGTGTCTGTGACCAAAAAGATGTTCACATGGGAAGTGCCCGGGGAACGCGTCATAACGATCCTGACCGCAGGCAATCTGGCGACAACACAGGCACTGATCAGCCTTCTGGAGGAGCGCTCAAAAACCAGCGCCGAACGCAGCCCGACCATTCTGGAACAGCCCACCATGTTTCAGGTCGCACGGCTTGTGGGTGCGACGCTCAGGGAAGTGATCGAGGAAAGCGCGGTCACGGGCCAGGCTTCAAGTTCTGAATTTGGCGCATCGGTCATTGTCGGCGGGCAGATCAAGGGCGGCGCGCCGACGCTGTTTTTGATCTATCCGGAGGGCAATTTCATCGAAGTGACAGACGATTCCGCGTTCTTCCAGATCGGCGAGGCGAAATACGGCAAGCCGATACTGGTGCGCGGCTATAGCGCCGATATGAGCTTTGAGGACGCGCTGAAACTGCTTATCGTGTCGTTCGATTCCACGATCAAGGCCAATCTGTCGGTGGGGCTGCCGCTGGATTTGCAGACCTACGAGGCCGATACCCTGCGCCGCGGGCATCACAGCCGGATCGAGACCGATGATATGTATTTCCAGTCGATCTCGCAAAGCTGGGGCGCGGCGCTGAAAGACGCTTTGGCGCAACTGCCCAGCTACAAGCTCTGAGCGGCTCTTTGCAAAGCGCACCTACATGATCGGGCGAGGCTTTGGCGGGCTTACCGTGGTCAGTCCGGTCTCCGCCAAGGCCTGTAGATCATGAATTTGCAGCTCATCTGCGCTCCAGCCAATCAATTGACGGTTTTTGAGGGTTGCGATTGTCTTGTTGGTGTGGACCAGCGACAATCCCAACGCATCCGCCACATCGCGTTGCTTGAAGGGAAAGCGCATCGTGCTGCCCTCCGCCAGCCCGCTGGCCTTGGCACGCAGGTAGATCCGCACAAGGGCCCAGGCGACTGCCTGAATGGCCGTGCGCTGCCCGACTGTGGTCAGGCTTTGACCCAGAAAATGCTCTTCGACTGCGGCGAGCCAGGCCAGCTCGTAGCCCCGTTGCGGATCGGATTTGATGAAATTCCACAGCTCGCTGCGATCAAAGACACATAGGGTCATTTTGGTTGTCGCCTCGACGGAGTGGCCCATCTCACCCATCAAACCGGCCTGAAGCCCCAGAAAATCACCGGGAAAGACAAAGTTGATGACTTGCCGTTCCCCATTTTCCAGATGCCGGTGGCGCAGCCCCAAACCGTGAAGCGCGGTGAAAAGCTGAGGGCTGTTTGATCCCTCCAGCAAGATCGGCGTGCCGGGATCCACGACCAGCTCCCCCACCTTGAAACGCTGTATCGCCGCCAGATCATCGGCGTTCATTGGCGTGAACAGGGACTTGCGACGCAGCGGGCAATGTTTGCATTTGGTAGCGATTGTTTTGCCTCCCTTTGCCTTGCGCAGGCACTGCCTTGCCCCGCCCTTAACCCAACATGATCACAGCCCGAAAGGTTCCGTCAGCGGCACGATTTGGCTTGGCCGTAGCCCTGTTTCAAATTTCGAGGGAACGAATTGGCGGCCTGAGTGGTTAGTCTCGTAGCTCCCGTCAGCGGCGGGGGGTCGGTGGGGGTCTCCCCGCCGGACGTCAACGGAAATGGAGAAGATCATGTTTACCAAGACGCGGACCACTTTGGCGACGATGGCGGCCCTGTCGGTTTCAACGGCTGCTGTGGCGGTCACACAGGCCTCAGGATCCCAGCCTGTCAGGTGATGTGAAAATCTCGAACCAGAACGATAACAGAGGGTCAGAGACCTATACGCTTGACGTGACTTTTGATCATCTGTTCAAGCTGATGCCAGCGGAGGCGGATCACCGTGTCATGGTGATTTACAGCAAGAATATACGACGGGATGATCGCGACCTTCGCCGATCGCGTCGCATAGAACCTGAGGCAGCGGGCGCTCCGCCAGCCCGGTTTCAAGAGAGGAAATAACATGAGTTTTACCAAACCAATAGCCGTGCTGATCGCTTTTCTGGGCCTCGCTGCCTGCGAAACCGTCGAGGGCGCGGGCAAGGATGTATCCAATGCGGGTGATGCGTTGTCGCAGACGGCCCGCGACGTTCAGCGCGATTTATAATCCAAGGAGAAGACAATGAGTGCATCACAGACAAATATCGACAAGCAACGCAAGCGCCACCGCCCTTCGCTTCTGGGTATTGCCGCCAGCCTCGCCTTTGGCATCGGTCTGTTCATCCTGTTTTTCGGCTGGTCGGCCCTGAACGGCGGTGAGCCCGAAGGCGCCGAGGCGGTGATTGACGGGCGCACGGGCGCGGTTGTCGAAAACTAGAAACAAGGGAAGCATGTGTGCCGGGACCACCTTCGCGGGTGGTCTCTTTTTATGCCGGGCAGGGCTGCGCAAGGGCTGGGGCACGGCCTGTCTGCTTGCGAAAAAGGCCGTGGTTATAGCGTCTGACGAAATACCTGAAACATCCCGCATCACGTAACGCGTTGAAATCTTTGATTTCAGGCAGTGTTA
>CAYGUB010000084.1:0-10921 GCA_964352845.1 uncultured Rhodobacterales bacterium
GCCTTGCGCTTGGCCTTGAGGAAGGGGTGGTTGAGATAGTGCAGCGCGACCGGCTTCTCGGCGCGCTGGATCTGTCAGAGCGGGATGTGGAAGAGATCATGCTCCACCGCTCCGAAATCGAGATGATCAATGCCGAAGACAGTCCCGAGGCGATCCTGAGCCAATGTCTGGAATCGGCCTATACCCGCCTGCCCGTTTATCGCGGCGAGCCCGAGAACATCGTGGGCGTGGTCCATGCCAAGGATCTGCTGCGCACGGTCGACACGCTGCTGCGCGGGCCGGATGGCATAACGGGCGATCTCAACGATCTCGATATCATGACCGTGGTGCGCGAGCCCTATTTTGTGCCGGAGACGACCGCACTGGATGACCAGATGCGCCAGTTTCTGCGCCAGCACACGCATTTTGCGCTTGTCGTCGATGAATATGGCGCGTTGCAGGGTCTGATCACGCTGGAAGATATCCTTGAAGAGATCGTGGGCGAGATCACCGATGAGTTTGACGTCAATGTCGATTACCGGCTCAACGTGCAGGACGATGGCAGCTATCTGCTGGATGGCGCGACCACCATCCGCGATCTCAACCGTATGGCTGATTGGTCCCTGCCCGATGAGGTCGCCAACACGATCGCCGGGCTCGTCATCCATGAGGCCCAGACAATCCCGGAGATCGGTCAGGTTTTCTCTTTCCACAATTACCGCTTCGAGGTGGTCGACAAACAAGCCAATCGTCTGACGCAGTTGAAAGTCCGGCCGCTATGAGCCCGCGCAAGATCATCATCGACACCGATCCGGGCCAGGACGATGCGGTGGCCATGCTGCTGGCCTTCGCCTCCCCCGATGAGCTTGAGGTTTTGGGGGTCACTGCTGTCGCGGGCAATGTGCCCTTGCCCTTGACCGAAAGGAACGCCCGCATTGTTTGCGAGCTTGCCGGGCGCGCTGATGCGCGCGTCTTTGCGGGATGCGACGCGCCGCTTGCCCGCAAGCTGGTCACGGCGGAGCATGTGCACGGCAAGACCGGCCTGGACGGCCCCGTGATGCGAGAGCCCGTCATGGCGCTGCAGGACCAGCCTGCAGTGGATTTTATTATCGAGACGCTGCGAAACGAGCCTGCAGGCAGTGTGACGCTCTGCCCTTTGGGTCCGCTGACAAATATCGCCACGGCTTTTCGGCGCGCGCCCGATATAATCGGCCGGATCAAGGAGATCGTGATGATGGGCGGGGCCTATTTTCAGGTAGGCAACATCACCCCGGCGGCAGAATTCAATGTCTATGTCGATCCCGAGGCGGCCAGCGAGGTCTTCGCATCCGGCGCACCCATCGTGGTTTTGCCCCTCGATGTCACCCACAAGGCGCTCACGACCCAGGCCCAGGTCGACGCGTTTCAAACGCTTGGTAATGAGGTGGGGCCGGTGGTCGCGGGCTGGACGAATTTCTTCGAGCGTTTCGACAAAGAGAAATACGGCTCGGAAGGCGCGCCGCTGCATGACCCTTGCGTGATCGCCTATCTGCTTGCGCCCGAGCTTTTCTCCGGCAGGCATATCAATGTCGAGATCGAGACCTCTTCCGAATTGACCCTTGGCATGACCGTGGCCGATTGGTGGCGCGTAAGCGGCCGCAGGCCCAATGCCCTGTTTATGGGTGACGTCGACGCACCCCGGTTCTTCGAGCTTCTCACCTCACGTCTGTCAAGGCTGCCTTAACGCGCCCTGCGCAACACCGGTCAGCATTGAAGCCCGTCATAATAGTCACAAAAAAGGGCGCCACCGGGGCGCCCTTCGTGTTCTGTGGGAGCAGCTGGGCTACTCGTCCAACGACAGCGCCACGAAACGTGGATCGCCCTGACGGCGGATAAGCATGAGGAAGGATTTCCGGCCAGCTTCCCGCGCTTCCTTGACGCGGGCCTCAAGATCCTCCGGTCCGTTGATCTTCTGTTGACCAGCCTCAACGATCAGATCACCCGGGCGCAGACCTTTTTCAAAGGCATCGCTGTCCTCTGCCACGTCCTTGACGACCAGACCATTGGCCGTCTCCGGCAGGCCCAACTGCTCACGCAGCTCGTCATTCAAAGTAGCGACCGTGATGCCCATCAACGTGGTCTCTTCCGGGTCAGCCTTCTCGATGGCAACGGGCACGGCGGTGGCTTCAGCCTCTTCGCGGCGGCCCAGAGTGACTTTCAAGGTCTCGCTTTTGCCCTCGCGGATGACGATCACACGCACGGCCTTGCCAACGGTGGTATTGCCGACCAGCCGGACCAATTCGCGCGTATCAGCCACTTCGGAGCCATCAAAGGTGGTGATCACATCACCCGCTTCCATACCCGCATCCTTCGAGGGTCCGTCCGGCACATCCGTCACCAGCGCACCGGCAACTTTCTCAAGCTCAAGCGCTTCGGCCACATCCTCGGTCACGTCCTGAATGCGGACGCCAAGCCAGCCGCGGCGGGTCTCGCCAAATTCGCGCAGCTGATCGACCACCTGCGTGACGACATTGGACGACATCGAAAAGCCAATCCCGATGGAGCCGCCCGTGGGTGACAGAATAGCCGTGTTGACGCCGATCACCTCGCCGGAGGTGTTGAAAAGCGGACCGCCCGAATTGCCCCGATTGATGGCCGCGTCGGTCTGGATGAAGTCGTCATAGGTGCCGCTCAGCGCGCGCTTGCGGGCCGAGACGATACCGGCGGAGACAGAAAAGCCCTGACCGAGCGGGTTGCCCACGGCCATAACCCAGTCGCCCACGCGGACCCCGTCACTGTCCCCAAACGGAACGAATGCCAGCGGTGCGTCGCTTTCAACCTTCAGAAGCGCGATATCTGTTTTCGGGTCCGTGCCGATGACCTTGGCAACCAGACGCTCACCCGAAAAGAATTCGATCTCGATCTCGTCGGCCTTGTCGATCACATGGTTATTGGTGACGATATAGCCGTCCTCCGAGATCACAAAGCCCGACCCCAGAGCCGAAGAGCGCCGCTCGCGCTGCCCATCCTGCTGGCGGTCGAGGAAATCGCGGATGATATGTTGAAGCGGCGAGCCCTCGGGCACTATCGGGTTTGGCGCCTCAGCCGCCCCTGCCACGGTGGTGGATGTGGTGATATTGACCACTGACGGGCTGACACTTTCGGCCAGATCAGCAAAGCTATCGGGCAATTCCGCCCGCACCGCGATTGTCTGCGCGAGCATAACGGCCAGCGCGAAGACGAGTGCTGTTATGGCCTGCACGGGTTTGGGCAAACCGTTAATTTGCCTGATGGCATGAACTTTCATGCTGCTCCTCCAACTCTGTTCCTCATCGATAGCACAACCAGCGTATGCTACTCCACTCTACGGTAAATGGGCCTTCATTCGAACGGATCAACGCTGGTTCCGGTCTCGAGGCGTCAAGTTGATGTGATCTTTATGTCAGATACAGCTCTGTGTAGCATGACTTGCCTCGCGACAGTCACAGAAATCTTGCCCGCTGCCCGTAAAAATTTGCTCAAAACGCCGATTTGGAGATCCAGACAAGCCCCACACCAAGCGCAACGGCGCCCAGACCCAGAAGGCGGCGCGTCTCGAGGGGGATGTTTGACAGGGTCCTGAGCAGCTCTTCCATACGCGAAGGGGCCAGTGCAATGACCAGCCCCTCAACCACAAGCACCAGACCGATGGCCAGCGCGATATGGGTCAAGATCACCGACCCGTGTCCGATTTGAGATAGTCAAAGAACTCGCTGTCGGGGCGGATCACCATGGTGGAGTTATTGCCCTGGATCCCGCGTTCATAGGCGGTAAGCGAGCGGTAGAACTCAAAAAACTCCGCATCCCGGCCAAAGGCTTCGGCGAAAATGCTGTTGCGCAGCGCATCCGCCTCACCGCGCACGATATCGGCGTTCTTTGCCGCCTCGGAGGTCAGCTCGATCACGGTCCGGTCAGCTTGCGCCCGTACCCTGAGCGCAGCCTCTTCACCGCGCGCGATCTCGTCTGCGGCTTCGCGTTCCCGCTCGGCGCGCATCCGGCTGAACGTCGCTTCCAGGTTGCCTTCGGGCAGGTTGGTCTGTTTCAGACGCACATCCACCACATCGACGCCCAGCGGCACGGCACGTGCCCGCGCCTGAGTGGTGATGCGGTTCATCAGCACGGCCCGGTCAGCCGACAGGATTGTGTTCGATGTCACCCCTTCCGAGCCCAAAACCTCCCGGATCACCGGGTTCAGAATGCCTTCCAGCCGGTCCTGTGCGGCACGCTCACCACCAACGCCGACGGCGCGGCGGAACTGCTCCACATCAGAAATTCTGTAGCGGGCAAAAGCGTCTACAACAAGGCGCCGATCATCAGAGGGCGTCACCTCGGTCGGGACTGTATCGAGCGACAGGATACGGTCATCATAGCGCACGACCTCCTGAATGAATGGCAGTTTGAAGGCCAGACCGGGGTCTTCCTTGACCGATTTGATCTGTCCGAATTGCAGCACCAGCGCCTTTTCGCGCTCATCCACGATGAACACGGATGACAGGATTACGAACAGGACGCCGACCAGCGCGACGAGTGCGAACATACCTTTGTTCATTGGCTTGCCTCCGTATTGGTGGATTTACGCAGCTCGTTGAGCGGCAGATACGGCACAACACCGGAGCCGCCTCCCTCGCCGTTATCGTCAAGGATGACCTTGTCGACCGAGCTGAACACCCGCTCCATCGTCTCGAGATAGAGGCGTTTGCGGGTCACTTCCGGCGCCTTTTGATATTCGGTCAGAACGGCGCTGAAACGGCTCGCCTCACCTTCGGCCTCATTTACCACCTGAGCACGGTAGGCTTCAGCCCGCTCAAGTTGCTGCGCCGCCTCACCACGCGCGCCGGCCAGGACCTGGTTGGCATAGGCATCGGCGCGGCGCTGCAGCCGGTCGCGTTCCTGTTCTGCGGCCTGCACTTCGCGGAAGCTGTCAATCACCTCGCGCGGCGGGTCGGCCTTGTCGAGGTTGAGACGGATGATGTTCACGCCGCTATCGTACTGATCCATCGTCGCCTGAATAAGCTCGCGCGTTGTATCGGCGATCACCTGACGGTCGCGGTTGAGAATCGGGGCCAGCTCAGAGCGGGCGATGACTTCGCGCATGGCCGATTCAGACACGGCGCGGATCGTCTCTTCGGGGGCTGCAAGATTAAACTGGTATTTCGCCAGATCGTTGATGTTCCAGACCACCTGAAAGTCGATATCGACGATGTTTTCATCCGTCGTCAGCATCAGGCCGGAATCCGCGCGGCCACCAAGGCCGATATCCTCCGTCTGCTCGCGGGTCACTGCCTTGACCTCTGCCTTGACCAGCGGCCATGGCGCGAAGTTCAGACCGGGCTGGCCGGTAGCCGAGTATTTGCCCAAAAACAGCTCAACCGACTGCTCTTCGGGCCTGACCGTGTAGAAAGACGCAAAAAGCCAGAGCGCGACTGCGCCAAGCGCGATCAGACCGACCGTGCCGCGCGTGATACCGGGCCCCTCGCCGGACCCGCCGCCGTCACGTCCGCCACCGCCGCGCCCGCCCATAAGGACGCGCAGCTGTTCCTGACCTTTTCGCACGATTTCATCGATCTCCGGGATCTGCGGGCCATCGCCACGACCACCGCCGCCATCTTTGCCACCGCCGCCGTTTTGCCTGCCACCATCTCCGTTGCCGCGATTACCGCCACCGCCGCCCCAGGGTCCGCCATTATTTCCGGCCATTCAGGTCCATCCCTATTTTTAGAATCTTCGAAATGTCTGTCGTGTCTTAATTGGGTGTCCAGTCCCAGAAATCAAGCGATAGCCTCAGGCGCTTCGCGTGGCCTGCTTCATTGTCACCAATTCCTCCGACATGGTCGGATGGACCGCGCAGACCTGATCAAACTGGGCCTTTGTCGCGCCCATCTTGATGGCGATACCAGCCATCTGGATCATCTCGCCGGCCTGAGGTGCTACAATATGACATCCCAGCACCTTGTCTGTAGCCTGCGAGACCACGAGCTTCATCAAGACCTTTTCGTCGCGTCCCACGAAGGATTGCTGCATGGGCTTGAAGGATGTGGCATAGATATCGACAGGCTCTTGTGCGCGCGCTGCCTCCTCGCTCAGCCCGATTGTGCCCATTTCCGGCTGGGTAAACACAGCCGAGGGGATCAGGTCGTGATCCACCTGGGTCGGGTTTCCCTTAAATACTGTCTCAACAAAGGCCATGCCCTCGCGGATGGCCACGGGTGTCAGGTTCACCCGGTCGGTTACATCCCCGATCGCATAGATCGACGGTTGGGCCGTCTGCGAGTAGCCGTCGACGATAATCTCGCCGCCTGCGCCCAGCTGCACATCGGTATTCTCCAGCCCAAGATCGCCAGTATTGGGCGCGCGCCCGGTCGCAAACAGTACCTTGTCAAATGTCGCAGAGCGGCCATCGGTTGCGGTCACCAGACATTTGCCCCCCTGCTCCGCCATATTGGCAATATTTGTGTTGGTGTGAATGTCGATGCCTTGCGCGCGCATCGTGTCAGCCACGAGGCCGCGTGCCTCATCGTCAAAGCCGCGCAGGATCTGCTCTGCGCGGTAGAATTGGGTCACTTCCACACCCAGCCCGTTCAGAATGCAGGCGAACTCACAGGCGATGTAGCCGCCGCCTACAATCAGCATGGAGCCGGGCAGCGCATCCAGATCGAACAGATCATCCGACACCATCGCCAGCGAGGTGTCGTAGTCAGCCGCAGGTCGCGTAGGCCGGCCGCCTGTCGCGATCAGGATATGTTTGGCGGTGAAGCTCTCGCCGCTTGCCAATGCGACCGTATGTGGATCGCTGAGCCGCGCGCGGGTTGCAAACGTCGTGACGCCGGAATTGTCGAGCAGCCGGTTATAGATGCCCTCCAGTCGGTCAAGCTCTGCGTGAAGCTGGGGGCGGAACTTGTGCCAGTCGAAACCGCCAGTATCCACGCTCCAGCCATAATCGCGCGCCTCACCCATTGCGGCGCGGTAGCTTGAGGCGAAGACCATCAGTTTTTTGGGCACACAGCCCCGGATGACGCATGTCCCGCCCATCCGGCTTTCCTCTGCCAGCCCGACGCGCGCACCGGTCGCCGCCGCAACCCGGGCTGCGCGCACGCCTCCAGAGCCGCCACCGATGACGAAGAGGTCAAAGTCAAAACTCATGGGGGCTGTTCCTTCTAGTCAGCGATATCGACAAACAGGTTATCGGTCTCAACGAGATCAATCTGCTGTGTATCGACCGTTCCATTGTTGATGTCACGTACTTCCACGGTTCCATCGCCATGGCCAATCACAACAAGGTCACAGATGTCGATAAACAACCCGTTCTCGACCACGCCCGGGATCTGGTTTACGACAAGGCTCAGCTGGCGCGGATTGCCGATCCGGCGCAAATGCAGATCGACGATGTAATTGCCTTCATCGGTGATGAACGGATCATCGCCATTCATCCGCAAGGCGGCCGTCCGCCCCATGACATCGAGGTTGATAAGGGTCTCTTCCACCAGCGCCTTGGTGGTCTGCCACCCGAAGGGCACCACTTCGATCGGCAGAGGAAACGCGCCCAACCCATCGACCTGCTTGCTCAGATCCGCGATCACGATCATCTGATCACTTGCGGTGGCCACGATCTTTTCGTGAAGCAATGCCCCGCCGCCGCCTTTGATCAGATTGAGGTCATTGTCATACTCATCGGCCCCGTCAATCGTGACATCGAGCCATTTCGCCTCGTCCAGCGTCACGATTTTGATGCCCATTTCAGTGGCCAGTTCCGCCGTGCGGTTCGACGTCGCGACGCCGGTGATCTTGAGCCCCTGGTCGCGTACCAGCTCACCCAGACATTTGACCATCCAGGCAGCCGTTGAGCCGGTGCCCAGCCCCACCCGCATTCCGTCCTCGACATAATCCACGGCGCGGCGCGCTGCGACAAACTTGGCTTTATCGATAGGGGAAAGGTTGCTGGTCATGGTGGTCTCCGCGTCAAACTCACTGCGTTATAATCATTATGCGGCCTGGGGGCGAGGCTTGATTGTCTTAAGCCCCCGCTGCATTGGCAGTCCCTCGCCGAGCAGCGCTAGCGGCTGTTGGCTTGCACCAGCATCTCGATCACCGCATCCAGATGCTCGACAGGCAACACGACCAGCATGGTGCGGCTTTCCAGCGTAATCTCGACCCGCCCCGTCACCTCGTTTGATGTGCCCACCCGGGTTGCCGGTGACATGGGCACGTTATCGATAGGATATTTCAACCCAAGGCTCGTCCCGCCGACAGGCCCCATCGGATAGAGCGAGAACCGCGTACCCCGGGGCAGATCAAGCGCAAAAGAGGCGGGCGCGAGAAAGCACAGATCCTCCGCACCGATCAAAATGCATTTCTGCTCCGGATGGCGCACCAGCGCGGTGCAGGCCGCAAGCTGGTGGTCAAGGCGACCACCGCTGAAGCCCAGGGCAAGAATCACCGGAGCTTTGATATGGCGCAAGCATTTCTCAAAATCTGTGCTATCCTGCTCCGCGATATGGTATTGTTGATCAGCTGGAATGTTTTTGCGCGCCTCTACAGAGATCGAATCCATGTCGCCGATGACGACTTTTGGAACATGGCCTGCGCGCAGCGCGGCATCTGCGCCGCCATCAGCAGCGACCAGAATCGGGGCAAGCGTCAAAACCCGCTCAAGAACAGCAGAAATTTCCGGGCTCCCGCCCAAAAGTGTCAGAAATGTGGGGGTGTGAACAATAATCTGCCGCATTGGTCAATTACTGCCTTTGAACGAAACAAATCTCAAGCAAACCCGGCGGAAAAGACTTGGCATCCGTTGTTTTTGTTGGGAGTTTAGGCGCGACAATGATAGACCCTCCGAACGTTGAGGAGAAAGTGAGTGCATAGTGGCCGGTGAGAACAACAAAGTCATGACAGTCTCTTACGGGACGTTTTCTTGTACGCTGGAAGGATTCGACGATCCGTTCGGCACGATGAGAGAGATGGCCGAATATTTCCGCGATCTCGCCGCCCAGGACCGCTTTTTCGGGGCGGAGCCACCTCAGCCCGATGTTGATACATTGCACCGCATCGCAGAGCAGACGGTTCAGCAACGCATTTCCTCCGACCACGTGTCGAAGGACAATCTGGTGCTGCGTCAGGAAACAGTGGAAGCCCAGCCAGCGCCGCAGCAGGCTCAACCTGCCCAGCAGCCGCCCATTCAACAGATGCCTATGCAGCAATCGCCGGCACAGCAGGCGCCTGTTCAGCAGCCACCCGTTCAGCAACAAGCAGCACCGCAAGACGCCGCGCAGCCTCAACCAGCTGCACCACAAGCCTTTGCACCCCAGCCAGCCGCCGCACAACCCGTTCAGCCTGCAGCCGGTCAACCCCAGACAGTTCCACCCTCGACAGCCGCAACACAGGCGCGGTCGCCTTTGGAATCGGCCGTCGCCGCAAGGCCCGCGGCGACTGAGATCTTCACGCCCGGCACAGCGGACAGTGTCGCAGAAAAACTGCAACGCATCCGCTCGGTCGTGAGAGGCGAGGCAAAACCACTCATTGATTTCAGCGAAGACGAACATGCCAATGACTTCATGGCACGTGCTGGACGCACTGTTTCGCGTCCGATTGCACGGGTCGTGTCAGACGCCTATTATGACGACACACAGGACCAATCTGTGGCCGGTCCAGATCCGAAAGCCGCCGCCGAGACTGCGGAGGATGACGCAACAGCCGTTCTCAAATCCCAAGACGACGCCGATTTTCAGGAAGTTGAACGCCTCGCAGCCGACACCAGCCTTGTGCAGGATGATGACGATTTCGCAGACGAGGATGTGTTGTCGCTGGACGCGGATGGAAAGCTGGAGGATCCCAGCTTTGACGCCTCGGGGAATGGGTTTGACGACGATCCCGTCGCCGTTGATGCGCCACCTGTCGCGCGCAACCCGGTCCAGGTTGACGAAGTATCGAAAGAGGAACTGGCCGCAGCGGCTGCCGAGGCCCAACCGAAGCAAAAGCCGAAGCCGAAGAAGATCGCTCTTAAGATGCCCAAGCTCCCGGCCGCGGGAGCGACAGGAAATCTCAAACGCGACGTGGCGGATTCGGGTGCCAAAGGTGACACGACAGCAGCGCCTGCAGCCAATGTAGAAGCACCCACGGTCAAGGCAGACGCGGCCAAAATCAACGCAGAAGCGCCTGAAGTCAAAGAAGGCGAGAAAGAAAAAGCCGAATCGAAGCTTGCACCGGTCGACTCCATGATGTCAGGCGCTTTCCGGGATTTCCGCGAGAAATTCGTGACTGGTGAGGATCCGGAGGACAGTGAGTTTTCCTTTGCCGGCGAGGAGGCGGACATATCTGTCGAAGACGCCGTGCAGGAAGCAGAAGACGCCGTGCAGGAGGTTGCCGAAGAAGAGACGTCCATCGCCGAGGATGCCGTGGATGAAGAGGTGGAACTCAACGTGGCCCGGGCGGCAAAGCAGGCACGCAGGGACGCCCTGACCGAGGATGAAGATAGCGCGCTTGAGCGTTTGATGAATGCGACGAGCTCACGTCTGGAGGATTCGGAAGGCTCCGTGCGCCGCGCCTCTATCGCCCATCTCAAGGCGGCTGTTGCCGCAACGAAGGCAGACTCAACCCTGGTAGAGAATGCGGCGGCAAAAGAAGCTGAAGAGATTGATCAGTATCGCGAAGACCTTGCGCGCGTCGTGCGTCCCGGCAAGAACCGTAGCTCTGGGCCAGATGGCCCTGCTGCGGCGGGACAACCATCGCCGCTTGTACTTATCAGCGAACAGCGTATTGCTCATGACGACGACATCCGCCCTCGCCGCGTCTCGGGCGCGCCTCGTGGCACCCGGGTTGAAGAAAGCTCGGTTGAGGCGATGGCAGATGGCGTGGCTGATTTCGAAGATGATACAAATATATTCGCTGAGCCCGACTCAGTAAGTTTCGCTTCCTATGTGCAGCGTCATGA
>CAYGUB010000085.1:0-6648 GCA_964352845.1 uncultured Rhodobacterales bacterium
CCACAAACCGGGCGCAAGCGGGTGGCGCGAGTCTTGCCCCGTTCATCCTGCCCGCTCTGACCGGCGGTATTGGCGTGACCATCGCAGCCCTTCGCAACATTTTCGTAAAGTGAGGATCTCATGAGCAAAGTCATCAAGGGCGGCACGATCGTGACCGCAGACACGCAGTGGAAAGCCGATATCCTGATCGAGGGCGGGCATATCGCGCAGATTGGCGAGAACCTCAAGGGTGACGAGGTGATCGACGCCGCGGGCGCCTATGTGATCCCCGGCGGGATCGACCCGCATACCCATCTGGAGATGCCCTTCATGGGGACCACAGCCGCCGAAACGTTTGAATCCGGTACATTCGCCGCTGCGGCCGGTGGCACCACGATGCTCGTTGATTTCTGTCTGCCGGGCGAGGATGGCAGCCTGCTGAACGCGATTGATGACTGGGACCGGAAATCGCGCGACCAGATCTGCTGCGACATCTCCTATCACATGGCGATCACCGGCTGGAATGAGAGCATTTTCAACGAGATGGAGTCCGTCGTTAAAGAGCGCGGTATCAACACGTTCAAACATTTCATGGCCTATAAAGGCGCGCTGATGGTGGAGGATGACGAGATGTTCGCCTCCTTCAAGCGCTGCGCGGAGCTTGGCGCGCTGCCGTTGGTCCATGCCGAGAATGGCGATATCGTGCAGGAATTGCAGCAGAAATACCTGGCCGAGGGGATCACAGGGCCGGAGGGCCACGCCTATTCCCGCCCGCCCGAGGTCGAGGGCGAGGCCGCCAACCGCGCGATCATGATCGCCGATGCCGCTGGCACGCCGCTCTATATCGTGCATGTGTCCTGCGAGCAGGCGCATGAAGCGATCCGGCGCGCGCGCCAGAAGGGGATGCGCGTCTATGGCGAGCCGCTGATCCAGCATCTGACGCTCGATGAGAGCGAGTATTTCGACAAGGACTGGCAATATGCCGCGCGCCGCGTGATGTCTCCGCCCTTCCGCTCGAAGGACCATCAGGACAGCTTGTGGGCTGGCTTGGCGGCAGGGTCATTGCAGGTGGTGGCAACTGACCATGCGGCTTTTGACGACAGCCAGAAACGCATGGGGGTGGATGATTTCACGCGCATCCCCAATGGCACCGGGGGGCTTGAGGAACGCATGGCGATGCTTTGGACCCAAGGCGTCGAGACGGGCCGGTTGACGCCAGAGGAATTCGTCGCCGTGACCTCGACCAATATCGCGAAGATTCTGAACATCTACCCGATGAAAGGCGCGATCCATGTGGGCGCGCATGCCGATCTCGTCGTATGGGACCCGAAACAGGGCCGCACGATCGCGACATCGACGGCGAAAAGCATTCTTGATTACAACGTGTTCGAGGGCATGGAAGTGAGCGCCTCGCCCCGCTTCACCCTGTCGCGCGGCGATGTGATCTGGGCCTACGGCCAGAACTCTCAGCCGCAACCGGGGCGCGGAAAATTCGTCAAACGCCCGCCTTTTGCGAGCGCGTCGCAGGCCCTGAGCAAGTGGAAGTCGCTGAATACGCCAAGGAAGATCGAGCGCGATCCGATGAATATTCCGAGCGGGGTTTGATGAGCCTTCTTCATTGGGTGTGGAGCTCAATCCCTGATATCGAGACCGTTGAACCTTACGCTACGACACTTGCCGCGTTGGCAATTGTTGGGCTAGCAGTTCAGCTTTCACTACAAAAGCGTTCTGTGAATGCTGACGAAGCCAGGCTTGCCAGAGAAAGTGCATTGTTCTTGTATGAGGCATTTGGGAAAGACGATTTCCGAACTGGTCGCAGAGTACTGGGAGCCAAGGCGGCGCAAGCTCACAAAAACATGAGCGAAGAAACAAAGGCTTCAATAAAAGAAGTACTGCATCGATATGGCTTGGTATCACTAGCTTTCGTCAACGGTGGCATCAAAGGCGAGGTGATTAATAGCTATCGGGGAAGCGTTCTTTTGAAGGACTGGGAAAGACTTGAGGCGTTTGTTACGGAAGAACGTAAGCAAAACCATTTGCTTTACCAGAATACAGAAAAGATGGTAGAGACCATCGCTTCAATGAGGCGTACGTGACCACCATCTCCGCCCAATCCCTCAACCTCACCTTCCAGACCGCCGACGGCCCTGTCCACGCGCTCAAGGATGTGTCGCTGGACATCGACAAGGGCGATTTCGTCAGCTTCATCGGCCCTTCGGGCTGTGGCAAGACGACTTTTCTGCGCGTGATCGCAGGGCTCGAACAGCCGACCGGAGGCACCGTCACCGTCAACGGTATGACCCCCGACGAGGCGCGGCAGGCGCGTGCCTATGGCTATGTGTTTCAGGCGGCCGGGCTTTATCCTTGGCGCACCATTGCGGGCAATATCGGCCTGCCGCTGGAGATCATGGGTTATTCCCGTGCCCAGCGGGAGGCCCGCGTCGCCGAAGTGCTGGAGATGGTGCAGCTGGGCGGGTTCGGGGGCAAGTTCCCCTGGCAATTATCGGGTGGCATGCAGCAACGCGCCTCTATCGCGCGGGCGCTGTCATTTGACGCCGATATCCTGCTGATGGATGAGCCTTTCGGTGCGCTGGACGAGATCGTGCGCGATGATCTGAACGAACAGCTTCTGGCGCTCTGGGCCCGCACCTCCAAGACCGTGGGCTTCGTCACGCACTCGATCCCGGAGGCGGTCTATCTGTCGACCAAGATCGTTGTGATGAGCCCGCGCCCGGGGCGGATCACCGATGTGGTTGAAAGCCCGCTGCCGCGCGAGCGTCCGCTCGATATTCGCGACAGTCCTGAATTCATAGAGATTGCGCATCGCGTCCGCGATGGGCTGAGGGCAGGGCATGCGGATGGGTAGGTTGTTCAGCGTGGCGCCCCATCCAGAAAGCTGGACGAGGCGCCGGATACTCATACCACTCGTAAGAGTGGGGTACAGATCCCACCCACGGCCCGCACTGCAATTCACGGCCTCGTTGAAATTGTGTAGCGTACGGGCCGTTTCAGATTGTTTAATGCATTTCCGTTTTTGCCGACAGTTTAGGCGCCATGCGTAATCTGGGGCCTGTCTGTGCCGTGCTGCTGGCATTTCTGGCGCTGTGGTATCTGGCAGTTCCGCCGATGAATATCGGCACGGCGCTCAATCAGGCGCAGCGGGCAGGGGTTGAGGTCTCACCCGCCGATGGGGCGGAGCGGCGTGCAAGCTCCGCCTTTGTGCTGATTGCGCGCAACCCGGGCGTGGTGGCGCAGACATATGGGCTGGACCGTCCCCGATTGCCCGCGCCGCATCAAGTCGCGGCAGAGCTTTGGGATACGACCATAGGCAAGAAGCCGAGCTCGAAACAGTCGCTGATCTTTCACGGCTGGATCACCCTGCGCTCTACGCTCAGCGGCTTCGTTCTTGGCACAGTTTTGGGCGTGATGCTGGCCGTGGGCATTGTCTATTCGCGCGTCATGGAGCTGAGCGTGATGCCATGGGCGGTGACCAGCCAGACCATTCCCATCGTGGCGCTGGCGCCGATGATCATCGTTCTGGTCTCGGCCACAGGTATCGAGGGGCGCGGCGTGCCAAAGGCGATCATTGCCGCGTATTTATGCTTCTTTCCGATATTGGTCAGCATGATAAAGGGCTTGCGCAGCCCTGATGCGATGCAGCTTGATCTGCTGCGGACCTATTCGGCCAGCCCCGCGCAGGTCTTCTGGAAATTGCGGGTACCCGCTTCCTTGCCCTATTTCTTCGCGGCACTGAAAATCGGCATTGCGGCGGCTCTGGTCGGCACGATCGTGGGAGAGCTTCCGACGGGTGCGGTCAGTGGTCTGGGCGCGCGTATCCTGATCGGCGATCAGTTCGGAACACCGATCAAGATCTGGGCGGCTCTTGCGGCCACAGCGATCCTTGCGGGCGGGCTGGTGATGACGCTTGGCTTGCTGGAACGGCTGGTATCGCGGCGACTTGGGGGCCGGGCATGATATTGGTGTTGGCCGCATTGATCCTGTGGGCTGCGGGTTGGGCGCTCAATATCTGGCTGGTGCGGCACCTGCCTGCCGCCGGTTTGCTGCTGCGCATCGCAGCGCCGGTGATCTTTGGGCTGACGATCCTGGCGATGTGGGAGCTTGTCGTGCGCGGGCTCGATATCTCCCCCGTGATCCTGCCGCCGCCCTCTGCTATCGCGGCTACTTTTGCAAGTTCTCTGCCGATCCTGTGGCTCGATTTTGTACAAACTGCCATCAAGGGCGCGATGTCGGGCTATCTGATCGGCTGTTCGGCTGCGTTCTTGACCGCCATTGCAGTGGATCGGAGCGGGTTTCTGCAACGCGGGCTCTTGCCCGTGGGCAACTTCGTGGCAGCCTTGCCGATTGTGGGGATCGCCCCGATCATGGTCAGCTGGTTCGGCTTTGGGTGGCAATCAAAGGCAGCTGTGGTCGTCGCGATGGTGTTCTTTCCCGTGCTGGTCAACACGGTCGCAGGGCTGAAGGAAAGCAGTGCGATGCAGCGCGATCTGATGCGGACCTATTCGGCAAGCTATTGGCAAACCCTGGTCAAACTGCGCCTTCCGGCGGCGCTGCCTTTTATTTTCAACGGGCTCAAGATCTCGACCACATTGGCATTGATCGGGGCGATTGTTGCGGAATATTTCGGCTCGCCCACCTATGGCATGGGGTTTCGCATCTCGACATCGGTGGGACAGTTGGCGCTGGATATGGTCTGGGCCGAGATCGTCGTGGCAGCAATTGCCGGATCGCTTTTCTACGGCGTGCTCAGTATGATCGAGCGGATTGTGACCTTCTGGCATCCGTCCCAGAGAGGGTGAGAAACGCAGAAAGTCGCCCTTTGGGGAAGGGCGACTCCTGCCTTTGAAATGCGGCCACACCTAATCCAGGGACTCGCTAAACGCCGCACCCCATCGACCCGGTGTCAGCCGTGTCTGGCCGAATTCCGTTTTTTGCGCGCAAAGCCAATCGCGCCGATCCCGGCCAGCAGCAGTGGCAGGCTTGCAGGCAGGGGAACGGGGGCCAGGGCGTCATAGTTGAAATCACCGTAGCTGACGCCGCCCGCTTTTGAGCGGTCATCGAAAAACAGCGCGGAGATCGTGCCGAAGCCGGACAGATCAAATGCGCCGCCGCGCGCGAGCCCGAGCTTCCCGGCAAGCCGCCCCGCCGCGTCAAACACGCTGAGCCGGACCTTGTCACCATGCTGGAAGCCGCCCACGCTGAAAGACAGATTCGCGACCGGAGCGGAGAAGCCGACATGGAGATCGTTGGCGCAGTGCCAATGCCTGCTGCTGAGCGCGCAGATCGAATTGCCTATCCCGCCGGCGCCGACAAACAGGCTGTCGGAGCCCGAATAGACCGTCGCCTGGTCCAGCTTGAGCGCGCTTTGGTGCAGATTGCCGAACCCTTCAGAAGCGAAGTCGAGGGTCGAGGCATGCGCAGATACTGTCCCCACCAACAGCGCGGCTGCGACCATAATTGACCGTATCATTGCTACATCCTTAACTCTTTACGAACCATTCGACTCCTAGCGGATGGTCTGGTTTCGGGTAAAGTTTTGCCTGAATTTTAACTTGTTTTTGCGGCATTTAGCCGTGATCTAAGAACCAGTAGGCCCTCGCTGATCAGATTGTTTGCCAAAGCCGGAAAGTGGTGCAACGATGGATTTGTCCAAATGGTCAAATAACAAGAATCACCACCTAGGGGGTAGCGATGAAAAAATTACTCGGAGCGGTCTGCGCTTTTTCTCTTAGTGCCGGGATGGCCTTTGCAGCAGATAGTGTGAAGCTGCAGTTGCAATGGGTCACGCAGGCGCAATTTGCGGGCTACTACGTGGCGTTGGACAAGGGTTTCTATGAGGAGGAGGAACTCGACGTGACGATCCTGCCTGGCGGGCCCGATATCGCGCCGCCGCAGGTTCTTGCGGGCGGCGGGGCGGATGTGATGCTCAACTGGATGCCCTCGGCTTTGGCAGCGCGTGAAAAGGGGCTTCCGGTGGTCAATATCGCCCAGCCCTTCAAATCCTCCGGCCTGATGCTGACCTGCTGGAAAGATACCGGCATTACCTCCGTCGAGGATTTCAGGGGCAAGACCATCGGCGTTTGGTTCTTTGGAAATGAATACCCGTTTCTCAGCTGGATGTCGCAAGCGGGCATTCCGACCGATGGCGGGGAAGAGGGCGTGACGGTTCTCAAACAAGGGTTCAACGTCGATCCGCTGTTGCAGCGCCAGGCCGATTGTATCTCGACGATGACCTATAATGAATTTGGTCAGGTTCTTGACGCGGGCGTGTCGGAAGACGAGCTGGTGACGTTCAAATATGAAGAACAAGGCGTCGCCACGCTTGAGGACGGGATCTATGTGCTGGAAGAGAACCTTGAGGACCCGGCCTTCAAGGACAAGATGGTCCGCTTTGTCCGAGCCTCGATGAAAGGCTGGAAATATGCCGAGGAGAACCCCGATGAGGCCGCAGAGATCGTGCTGGATAATGATGAGAGTGGCGCACAGACCGAGGCGCATCAAAAGCGCATGATGGGCGAGATCGCCAAACTGACCGCAGGCTCAAACGGCGCGCTGGATGTAGCCGATTACGAGCGCACGGTTGCCACGCTTCTGGCGGGCGGCTCTGATCCCGTGATCTCCAAAGCGCCGGAAGGTGCCTGGACCCCGGAG
>CAYGUB010000085.1:6658-10738 GCA_964352845.1 uncultured Rhodobacterales bacterium
CCCGGAGATCACCGATGCGGCGCTGAACTGAGTTGGGGGGCACAGTTTGGGACCCTTTGCGGGCCGGGAGACGGGGCTCTGCCCCGCCGCTGATCGCGGCTCCCCGGGATATTTTTCGCCAAAAGAAGCTACTATAGGCGGAGGTCAGGGGAGCGGCATTGTGGGGCCCGCGGGGTCGTCGGTGGCGATGATGTGATAGAGGCTGGCCTCGCCCGTCATGGCGGGCAGGGCACCATGCGGCAGATCGGCGGGGATCAGGGCTGTGTCGCCGGGATTGAGGACAGCCGCGCCGCCTTCCCAGAAAAGCCGCCAGTGGCCGCGCATGGGCATCAACACAGATGCGCGGTCATGGATGTGCAGTGCCTCGCTGGCCGATTTATGAGTTACAAAGTCAACCTCAAAGCCGGGCCTGTCGCGCAGTTTGCCCTGGGCGCCGATCACCTTGGCCGGGGCCTTGTCGGCCAGTGCCATCAGGTCAAGATAGCGCGCGACGTAGTTGGGGACGAGTTCTGCCGCGTCCGGTTCGGGATAGTCTTTTAGCTGGGTCGGTGTGAGCAGTGACATAGGACCCACCCCATTGGGCAGGGACTGGCCTTGTTTTGTGTCATAGAGCTTGCCATTTTCGCCAAGGATGAGGCCATGGGCGCCGGCATCCTCGATCACCTGCGGGGCCCAGATCACGCCGCCACCGGCATCGTCGCCGCCCAGGATCGCCATGATCATTCCGTAATCGAGGCCGATATTCTCAAAGCCGCGGAAGATGCCGGTGGGGATGTTAATGATATCGCCTTCCTCCAGCACGACCTCGCCCGCATCGCCATGCAGCCCCCAGAAGAAGCGCCAGCGGCCTTTGAGGACGAAAAACACCTCTGCCGTGCGGTGGCTGTGCAGCGAGTTGCGACAGCGCGGGGGCTGGCCTGCGGCGCCGATATTGAAGCCGATTTTCTGGGCGATATGGACATGCTGATCGGCGCTTTCGGAGACACCACCGCCGATGATCGTGAAGTTCTCTTTCTGGTTGCTGCCCGGTGTATGGGCGTCGATAAAGGCGGTCTTGCAGGGGCGCAGATCGCCATAGCGGACGATGTTTTGCTCCATTTGCTCAGGGGTCATCGCGGTTTTCCTGTCTGCTGCTGGGCGGGCTCGAAGGAGCCGGTTCGCATCTCGATCTGTTTCCAGATCGCGACCTCGTCAAAGAGCGTGTATTCGTGGCGCAGCCCCCAAGGGCCGAATTCGGCATGGGTCATGCCCATAACATGGACCTGCGCGCCGGTGGGTGCGCCGAAGAGCCCATGCCCGTCATGTGTGCCATCGAGCGACCAGCGGATGGCTGCGCGTGGGCTCATCATCTCATCTTCGCGGCCGATGACATGGTGGGTCCGGAACTGCGCATTGGGAAAGGAGGCGCGCAGGGGCAGCCACATGCGGTCGGCCCCCGCCCAGGAGATCGCATCGCGCGCGCCTGGGTGGTGGATATGGCAGGCGCGATCATAGAGAGCCGGTATCACAGCGAAATCCTTGTCCATGATGCGCTGCAGAATGCTCTCCAGCCTGGCGCCCCATGCGTTGTCATTGCCCCGCGCGGTATAGCCGCCATCGACGTCCTGATCTGGGGTGAATGGTCTGGTGCAGGCCTCCGGCCCGCCTTCGCGGATGATCATCTCGCGTGCCATCTGGCGCGGGTCCAGCCCCAGTTGCAGGGCAATGCCGCTGACATCGCGGATCAGCCACTCATCATAGATCTGGTCGTCTTTTGCGGCGCAATCGGCAATCGCGCGGATCTGGAATGTTTTACCAGTGGGCGGGCCGAAGGAGCCGTGGCCCAGATGCGTGCCTGTGGTCAATAGCCTGTGGGACGACAGAAAGCCTGCCTCCTCATCGCCCGACCAGATCACGTCCTCGCCCAGAAGCTGTCGGTCGGGGAACTCTGCCAGTGTGGCCATTGTGCCGTTGATTACATTTTGATTGCCGCGCACGAGGCCGGAGGGAAAGCGCATCGGCAGATCGGGGGCGTAGTAGTGGTTGAGCGTCGCCAGCCCGCGATTTTCCCAGATCTCGCGGGTGATCTTCAGGATGTAGTCGGGCAGGTCCCGGAACTGATTGCTGAAACCCTTCATGGCGTCCATCCTTTTGGTATGCGCGCGGTTTTGCGAATGATCAGGGGGCCGTCGATCTCGATCTGATGTGGCGTTGTGTCAGCGTGGCGCAGCAGGTGGAGCAGTCGGTCTACCGTGGCCGCCACCATCTGGTTGGCGGGCTGGCGCAACGTGGTCAGCTGGAAGCTTGGCCAGCTTGCCATGGCGACGTCATCATAGCCTACCACCGAGACATCGTCCGGCACGCTGAGCCCGAGTTCCAGCCGCAGGACCTCAAGTACGGCGAAGGCCATATGATCATTGCCCACAAAGATCGCATCCGGGGCGATACCGCCGGAAAACAGGCTGCGCGCGGCAGCGGCCGCCGCGTCGCGGGAATAGAGCCCGTCAATCACCGCAACCGGGCTCAGCCCGGCTTGAGCAAGACCGGCGGCATAGCCCTTGTTGCGGTCGCGCCCCGTCGATGAGCCTTGCCAGCCGGAGATATGGGCGATGCGCTGATGACCGGCTGCCACCAGAAATTCCGCAACCTTGCGCGCGCCTGCGACATTGGCAGAAGTGACAGAGTTGAACTGACCGCCATCCTGCCCGCGATTGATCAGGACCATCGGCACACCCTCATTGGCAAGCCGGTCGGTGATCTCCGAGGACATGCCAACCGAGGCCATGATGATGCCATCCACCTGATGATCGAGCAGATCATGGACCAGCGCATCGGCGTCTGCGGCATGATTGGCGGCCATGAAGATCATGATGTTATAGCCGCGCTCGCGCAGTACCCGGCTGAGCTTGTCCAGCGCCTCGGCATAAAACGGGTTGTCGAGATACGCCACGACCAGACCGATCGTTTTGGACTGACCGGTGATCAGCGAGCGGGCGAGCGTGTTGGGCCGGTAGCCGAGCTCGCGCGCGGCTTGCCGGACACGGTCTGCCAGATCGGCGGAGACCTTCATGCCGGGCGTGAAAACACGGCTTACGGTGGGTTGCGACACGCCGGCGGCGCGTGCCACATCCACGGCTGTGACCCGGACGGCCAAGACTATTCAGCCGCGTCTTTATATGGGGCAGGGCCGCCATAGGGCACGTTCAGCCCGCCATAGCGGCGTACCCTGATGTTCGCCTGCTCCGCATGGCCCACAAACCCCTCCAGCAGGCAGAGCCGCGAGCAATAGGCACCGATATCTGTCGCAGCCTGATCGCTGGTGATCTTTTGATAGCTGTGGGTCTTAAGAAACTTTCCGACCCAGAGCCCGCCCGTATAGCGCCCGGCTTTCTTGGTGGGCAGGGTATGGTTCGTGCCGATCACCTTGTCCCCATTGGCCACATTGGTGCGCGGGCCCAGAAACAAGGCGCCGTAGCAGGTCATGTGCTCAAGAAACCAGTCATCGCGGTCGGTCATCACCTGCACATGCTCGGACGCGATGTCATCGGCGACGCGCAGCATCTCGTCATAGGTGTCGCACAAGATAACCTCGCCGTAATCCTGCCAGCTTCTGGAGGCCGTCTCAGCGGTCGGGATGATCTTCAGCAGCCGGTCGATCTCGCGCAGGGTCTCCTCGGCCAGTTTGCGCGAATTGGTCAGCAGCACAGCGGGCGAGTTATAACCATGCTCGGCCTGGCCCAGCAGATCCGTGGCGCAGAGCTCTGCGTCGACCGTGTCATCGGCAATCACCATGGTCTCTGTGGGGCCTGCAAACAGGTCGATCCCCACGCGGCCATAAAGCTGCCGCTTGGCTTCTGCGACATAGGCATTGCCGGGACCGACCAGCATATGCACCGGGTCAATCGTCTCGGTCCCCAGCGCCATGGCACCAACGCCCTGAATGCCGCCCAGCACATAGATCTCATGCGCGCCGCCCAGATGCATGGCTGCAATCACCGCCGGGTTGGGCGTGCCCTTGAAGGGCGGCGTGCAGGCGATGATGCGCGGCACTTTCGCGACGCTGGCCGTGGCCACGGACATATGCGCAGAGGCGACCATCGG
>CAYGUB010000086.1:0-10562 GCA_964352845.1 uncultured Rhodobacterales bacterium
GTCGGGCGGCCTATAGCGCCTGACGAAATACCTGAAATATCACGTAACGCGCCCACAATCTTTGATTTCAGGTAGTGTTGTGTGATTGAAGCATTTTCGCATGACGCGTTAGCTGAGCAAGGCGGAGGCCCAGGCCAGACCTGCGGCAAGGGCTGTTAAGGCCACGGCAGCACTGCCAGCATCCTTGGCGAGTTTTGCCACGGGACTGCGGTCCGGCTCCGCGAGATCTACAGCATTCTCAATGGCGGTATTGCCAAGCTCAGCGGCCAGAACCAGAACGCCAAGCGCCAGGATCAACGCCCGCTCCGCGCCGCTGAGATCGAGAAATATCACACCCGCCAGTGACGCGATGTTGACCGAAACCCAGAAGCGAAAGCTCCGTTCGGTGCGCCAGGTGCCGGTTATGCCCGCCCAAGACCAGATCACCCGGTTGCGAAATCGCTTCCATTCAGCCAGCAGCATCTGTCGTCCACTCTGAAAATACCATATCAGGCCTAGGCTTACGGGGCCATTTTGGCCTGACTATGGCACAGGGCTCCTAAAGCTGGGAATTCACGCGCCGCACGGTCGTGATGCGTTGCGCATTGGGAGGATGGGTGCCGAGGAAGCGGTCGCCGGGATCGGGGATCCGGGTGAAGAACTGCGCACCGCGCACCGGATCATAGCCAGCGCGTTTGGTAATCACGGTGCCCAGCGCATCGGCCTCAAGCTCATGTTCCTTGGAGAAGGCGCGCGCACCGATCGTGCCGCCGACCTGCCCCAGAATATTGGTATCAAGCCCGAGCGCGGCCCCGATAAGCGTCCCGGCAATCTGGCCACCTATGGCCGAATCGCGCTGCTTGATCAGGTGCCTGCGGATGTGATGGGCCGCTTCATGCCCCATCACAAAGGCCACCTCATCGCGGTTGCGCGCATCTGCGATGAGCGCGACGGTAAAGCCGATAATGGGCCTGCCACTGCGATCAAGCGTCTGAAAGGCGTTTGGCGGCTGGTTGCGGCGCTCGTCGAGCACGATCTTGAAATCACAGTTCAAATCAGGCGACCGTCGTTTGCATTCCTGCTCGGCCACGGGTTCCATCGTGCGGACCACCGCGCGGAAATTCGCAGCAGCTGCACTGCGCGACAGCTTCGGCGGCTGCGGAGCGCTCTGCGCTTGCGGCGCGGATTGCTCTACCGGGCCGTCAGTGGCGGTAGGCTCGCACCCGATCAGGGCAAGTGCGGCGACGCCCATCAGAAAATATCGCATCTGTTACCTCTTCGTTCCTCGCAAGCAGTCTAGGCGCGCTTCCCGTGAAGCGGAAGTGCCGCCGACAGGCCATTTGCCTTTTTCCGCTTAAAGTGTTGAGCTTGCGTGACTGTCACAAAATTGGGGCCCAAGAATGTTCACAATCGAGCATGAATTTGACGCAAGCGTCATAACACTGATTGATGAGGGTCAGGCCTTCCTGCAGCCGGATGTCACGATCTCGAGCTTTGAGGATTGCATCACTGTCGTGCAGCATGAGCCAGCGACGGACCGGGTGCAATCGGTCACGCTGTCCTTTTCGCAAGCGCGCGATCTGGCGGCCGCGCTGGACCTTCCCGAAGGCGCCTATCGGTTGAACAGACCGTGAGCACCGGCTTTTTCTGGGATGAGCGTTGTTTTTGGCATTCCGGCGGAAACTACGCGCATACGCTTCCTGTGGGCGGCTATGTCCAGCCTCTCGCCGCAGGAGGGCTGCCCGAAAGCCCGGAGACCAAGCGTCGGCTGAAAAATCTGATGGATGTCAGCGGCCTGTCGGCCGATCTTCACCTCAATACAGCACTGCCCGCCACGGAGGCAGAGCTTGCAAGGGTCCACCCCCAATCCTACCTGACCCGCTTCAAGGAGGCCTCTGATACCGGCGGCGGAGAGCTTGGGCTCAGGGTTCCCTTCGGGCAAGGCAGCTACGAGATCGCCGCGCTGTCGGCGGGACTGGCCACGCAGGCCTTGCGTTCGGTGCTTGATGGGGCACATCGCAACGCTTACGCCCTGTCGCGCCCGCCCGGCCATCATTGCCTGCCGGACTTCCCCAACGGCTTCTGCCTGCTCGCCAATCTTGCCATCGCGACAGAGGCCGTGCTGGCGGAAGGTCTGTGCCAGCGGGTCGCGATCATCGATTGGGACGTGCATCACGGCAATGGGACGGAGGCCATTTTCTACGACCGCCCGGATGTGCTGACGATCTCGCTGCATCAGGAACGCAACTACCCTTCCGATACCGGTGCCGTCGAGAATCGCGGCAAAGATGACGGCGCGGGCTATAACATGAATATCCCTTTGCCGCCGGGTGGCGGGCATGCCCTTTATCTTGAGGCGATGGAACGACTGGTCCTGCCAGCGTTGCACGACTTCAAGCCCGACATCATGGTGATCGCATGTGGCTTTGATGCGGCAATGAACGACCCGCTTTCGCGCATGATGGCCACCGCAGAGACGTTCCGCGCGATGACACAGCAGGTCATGCAGGCGGCTGATGCGCTTTGCGATGGAAGGCTGGCCATGGCGCATGAGGGCGGCTATTCGGAGGTCTATGTCCCGTTTTGCGGCCATGCGGTGCTGGAGCAGATGTCCGGCAGCCAGGCCCATGTCCCCGACCCCTATGCCGAGAGCTTCGCCCAGCGCCAACCATCGGAGCGGCTGCAAAAGCTCCACCGGGGGTTTATCGATGATCTGGAGGAGTATTTCGCATGAGCCGTGATCTGCAAGTCATTGGCTGGCGTGAGAAAATCAGCCTTCCACAGCTTGGCCTGAACGACTTCGCCATAAAGGTCGATACCGGCGCGCGCACCACGGCGATCCACGCCGAAGACGTCACGCCATTCGACAAGGACGGCGCCGCCTGGGTACGGTTCACGCCGCCCGATATCGGCGCTGCCACGCCAGGCAGCTGCGAGGCCGCCATCCTTGAGACCCGCGACATCACCAATACCGGAGGCGTGCCGGAGCCGCGCATCATCATCCGCACGCAGCTTCTCATCGCCGGGCGCAAGTGGCAGATCGACATCTCGCTTGCTGATCGCGCCCCGATGAAATACCCCCTGATCCTTGGTCGCTCAGCGCTCAGGGGTCACAATATCGCGGTCAGCCCCGGCCGGTCATATCTCGTCAGCAAAAAGGATACCGCCCAATGAAGATCGCTATGCTTGCCCGCAATCCCCAGCTCTACTCCCATCGCCGTCTCAAGGAGGCGGCGGAAGAGCGAGGGCACAGTCTCGACATCATCAACACGCTGCGCTGCTACATGAACATCGCCTCGCGCAGGCCCGAGATCTATTACAATGGCGAGAAGCTTGACGGGTATGAAGCCGTGATCCCGCGCATCGGTGCCTCGATCACCTTTTACGGCATGGCCGTCCTGCGCCAGTTCGAGATGATGGGCGTCTATCCCTTGAATGAAAGCGTGGCCATCGGCCGGTCGCGCGACAAACTGCGCTCCATGCAATTGCTGGCGCGCGACGGGATCGGGCTGCCGGTGACGACCTTCGCCCATGACCCCAAACAGACCGAAGAGGTGCTGGCATTGGCTGGTCGTGCGCCGCTGGTCATCAAGCTGCTGGAGGGCACGCAAGGCCTGGGCGTCGTGCTGGCTGACACAGACCGCTCGGCCAAATCGGTGATCGAGGCCTTCCGGGCCACCAACACCAATATTCTGGTGCAGGAATTCATCAAAGAGGCGGGCGGCTCCGACATCCGGGCCATTGTTGTCGGCGGCAAGGTGATTGCTGCGATGAAGCGCACCGGGGCGGAAGGAGATTTCCGATCCAACCTGCATCGCGGCGGCTCGGCCAAGGTGATCAAACTCTCGCCCGAAGAACGCTCCACCGCGACCCGGGCGGCCAAGTCCATGGGGCTCAATGTTTGCGGGGTCGATATGTTGCGCGCCAATCACGGATCAGTCGTGATGGAGGTCAACTCCTCCCCCGGGCTTGAGGGGGTCGAAACTGCAACCGGGCTGGATATCGCGGGCAAGATCATCGAGTTCATCGAGAAAAACGCAGCGCCGGGCAAAACCAAGACCAAAGGAAAGGGATGAGCCGAGCCGCGTTCGAAATCGGGGGCATCTGCGTTCCGGCCGGGACCCGGCAGACGATTGATCTGCCCGTCTCCGTCCTGTCCGATCACACACAGGTCAACCTGTCGGTACAGGTGATCCATGGCAAGCGCGACGGGCCGGTGGTCTTTGTCAGCGCCGGCATCCATGGCGATGAGGTGATCGGGGTCGAGATCGTGCGTCGCCTGCTGCATGCGCCCAATCTCGGCTCTTTGCGCGGCACGCTGATCGTGGTGCCCATCGTCAACCGTTTCGGCTTTCTCAACCAGTCGCGCTATCTGCCCGACCGGCGCGATCTCAACCGCTCTTTCCCCGGCTCGCAGGCAGGCTCGCTGGCCTCGCGGCTGGCGCAGCTGTTTCTGACCGAGGTCGTGGCACGCTGCACTGTCGGGATCGATCTGCATTCAGCCGCAATCCACCGCACCAACCTGCCCCAGATGCGCGTCAGCGCCAATAACAAGCGCACGATGCAACTGGCCCGCGCCTTCGGGGCGCCGGTCATTTTGACATCTGGTCTGCGCGAAGGCTCGCTGCGCGCCCAGGCAAAATCCGTGGGCGTCGATGTGCTGCTCTACGAGGCCGGCGAGGCGCTGCGCTTTGACGAATTCTCCGTGCGCGCGGGCGTGGCCGGTATCCTGCGCGTCTTGCGCGCGCTTGAGATGGTGCCCGCCAAGGGCATCGCCAAGCCCAAGGCCAGCTCCCTGCTATGTTCCGACTCACACTGGCAACGCGCCCCCGCAGGCGGGCTTTTGCGCATGTATCGCAGCGAGGGCGATGTCGTCTCGGAAGGAGAAACGCTGGCCGTGATCTCCGATCCGTTCGGCGAAAAAGAGGTCGAATTGGTGTCGAAATACAGCGGCATCATCATCGGGCGCGCGGTTATTCCCGTGGTTAATGAAGGGGATGCACTGTTTCATCTCGCCGCCGTTAAATCTGCTGATGTGGCAGAAGCTGCGCTTGATGATCTGACATCGCAGCTTGAGGAAGATCCTCTCTTTGACGAGGACGAAATTATCTAGCATTGTGAATGCATTATAAGTTGCCGATCTTTTTCTCGATCCATTGCAAATCAAAGATATTGAGAGAGGCTCCCATGCATTTTGAGTGTTTGATCTGTGGCCACACGGCCTCCGCAGCAAAGGAAATAGGCGTGCGCGAAATGATGTTCGGCAAGCGCGACAGTTTCGACTATGTCGAATGCGCAAATTGCCAGAGCCTTCAGATCGCGGCACTGCCCAGCGAACAGGTTTTGCGCGATGCCTATGGCGGGGCCTACTACTCCTTCGCGAACGTGCCGATGCGCGGGCTGCAGGCCCAGATCGCCCGGTTTCGCGATATGGGCGCCTTTGGGTATGGCGGGCTGCTGGGAAAGCTGGCGTGGAAGGCCCGGCCCGAGCCGGTAATAGAGACCCTGGCGCAGTTCGGCCTCAAGCGCTCCAGACGGATTCTGGACGTGGGCTGTGGCGGGGGCAGGCTGCTCGACCGACTGGCCCGGGCGGGGTTCGACGATCTGTTGGGCATTGATCCTTTCGTGGAGCCGGGAACGGTCTCTGCCGAGGGGGTGGAGATCGAAAAGGCCACGGTCGGCACGCTTGATCCCGCATATGGCCAGTTCGATTTCATCATGTTCAACCATTCGCTGGAGCATGCGTTCGACCCGGCAGGCGACCTCAAGGCTGCGAGCGAGAGACTGACGCCGCAGGGCCGGATCATTATGCGCCTGCCTACGCCCTCGTCAGATGCCTGGGACCGCTACGGGGCCGATTGGGTACAGCTTGACGCGCCGCGCCATATTGCTCTGCCCAGCCGTCAGGGAATGGACGCGCTGGCAGCCCGTGCGGGGCTGAGGATTGACAGGATGAAGGATGACAGCCAGAGCTTCTCCTACTGGGGCTCGGAGCTATATAAGCAAGATGTCTCGCTTCTGGATAAGGATGGGCGCAGGCACCCCGAAACGGTCCTGTCACCCGAGAAGATCGCCGCTTGTGCACAGGACGCAAAGCGCGCCAATGCCGCCCAAAAAGGTGATCAGGTGGCCGTGCTGCTGGCGCAGTGACGTCCGGAGCCGGTTCATGGACGGGAAGCCGCGCGAGTCAATCGCCCGCGCGGCGTTGACTCTGGCCAGCGCTCACGCGAAAACGAGCGAAATCAACCCGGAGTAACCGCTATGCAAAAAGTCTATCACTCGGCGCAGGAGGCACTGGATGGCCTGTTGTTCGATGGCATGTTTATCGCCGCTGGCGGTTTCGGGCTTTGCGGCATTCCGGAACTTTTGCTCGATGCGATCCGGGACGCAGGCACCAAGGATCTGACATTTGCCTCCAACAATGCGGGGGTTGACGATTTTGGCATCGGCATCTTGCTGCAGACCCGGCAGGTCAAGAAGATGATCAGCTCCTATGTAGGCGAGAATGCCGAATTCATGCGGCAATATCTCTCCGGGGAGCTGGAACTGGAGTTCAACCCCCAAGGCACGCTGGCCGAGCGGATGCGCGCAGGCGGCGCTGGCATTCCGGGCTTCTACACCCAGACCGGCGTCGGCACTCAGATCGCCGAGGGCAAGGAAGAGAAAGAATTTGACGGCAAGCGCTATATTCTGGAGCGCGGGATCGTGGCGGATCTGTCCATCGTCAAAGCCTGGAAAGCCGACGAGACCGGCAATCTGGTCTTCCGCAAGACATCGCGCAACTTCAACCCGCCCGCGGCGACCTGTGGCAAGGTCTGTGTGGTAGAGGTTGAAGAGATCGTGCCGACGGGCTCTCTCGACCCTGATCTGATCCATCTGCCGGGCATATATGTGCACCGGATCATCCAGGGTCAGCACGAAAAACGCATCGAGCAGCGCACCACCCGCGCCGCCTAAAGCGTCATGCGAAAAAGCCTCAATCACATAACGCTGCCTGAAATCAGAGATTTTGGGCGCGTTATGTGATGCGTGATGTTTCAGGTATTTCGTCAGACGCTATAGAAGGCGCGTGATCGGCAAAGCCGCGCTGAGCAATCGACAAATCAGCATATTTACGCCACGCGGCGAAAGTTGACGTGACCTCGGCGCCACGTCGCCCATCCCTTAACAATGCGTAAGCGGCGCTCCGCAAAGGACCATTTTTCGGGCACGTTCCTGCCGCAATGCTATGTGATGCAGGCCGGAGATTGCCGAAATCTGACGTGATATCCGCCTCTTATTGTTCTGTTAATCTTTGCTCCGTTTTTTGGCCCTCGCGCGCAGACAATCGCGGCACACAGGGATAAAACAGGCGGAGCAAGTGATGCCAACAACAACGGTTACACCTTCATTCACATCGGCCACGACCATTCAGCTCAGATTTGAACTGGGCGAGGTCGTGGACACGCTGCAAACCACAAATGTGCCGCAGGGCGTCACCCCGAATGATCAAGGCTATGTCTGGCAAGATGGCGGCTGGATCGGGCGCATTGCTGGGGATGGCGCATATTTCATGGGCTTCGATCAGCTCAACGAATCCGACATTGCAGATCTGTTCGCCCCCCGGTCAGTCGCAGGCGTCCAGCGCGCGCCGGTCGATGATCCCTCAGACTGGACTGTCACAGTAAATGGCGAGCCGGTCGAGATCTTCTCCATCTCGCGCAAATCCAACATCGCAGACACCGCCGAGACCGGCTGGTTCATCTTCGATTTCACCACAATAGAGAACGTGTTCCTCGATCTCGCGATCCCGCTTGAGGAAGGCGACCGGATCGAGATCGCCTTCGATGATCCCCAATTCGAGACAGTCGAGACCGCCTTCACACCCGACAAAACGATCTCAGAGGCGATCCATGTCAATCTGACCGGCTTTGACCCGGATGATCAGGCCAAGACCGCATATCTGAGCAGCTGGAACGGCTGGGATGCACGCGCGCAGGACGCAGTATCGCAAAGCTACCAGCCCGGCACCGGGTTTAGTGTGGTCAATGCCGATACCGGCAAAACGGTCTATGCGGGACAAATCGAACTGGCACAGGCTGCCAGTGATCCCACCGGGTTCTCGCGCAACCATCAGGATGCCGATCTCTACCGGATGGATTTCTCCGAGCTTGGGGCCAAGGGCAATTTCTATATAGCGGTCGATGGGGTGGGCATTTCGCAGACATTCTCGGTGGGGGATGACCACTGGGGCGAGCTGTTCGAGACCTCGTTTTCCGGCTTCTATCACCAGCGGTCGGGGATCGCGCTGGAGCAGCCCTATACCGACTGGGTCCGCCCCCGCTCCCTGCATCCCGATGACGGCGTCGAAGTGCTTGAAACGACGCTGAAAATCAGTGACACAAGCGAAGGCTATGACAGCTCGAAACCCGATCCTTTCAGAAGTTTCGAGCAGACGGCAACCGGCGCAGTCGTGGAAGATGTCTGGGGCGGCTGGCATGATGCCGGTGATTGGGACCGGCGCCCGCAGCATCTGGAGGCTGCCCGCAAGCTCATCGAGCTGGTCGAGCTGAAACCGAAATTCGCAGAAGCCACCGATGGCTCGATCCCCGAGCAAGGTGGCGATATCCCCGATCTGCTGGATGAGGCGATCTGGGGTATGGAGGTCTTCCGACGCCTGCAAACCGAGGATGGCGGCGTGCGCGGCGGTATCGAGAGCGCCTCCCACCCCCAATATGGCGATGGCAGCTGGGGAGAAAGCCTTAACGTCTACGCCTATGCGCCTGATGTCTGGACCAGTTGGGAATATGCCGCCGCTGCGGCCAAGCTTGCCAATACGCTGAAGAAATATGACGCGGATGCCGCAGCCGGATGGCTCAGCTCTGCCCGTGAGGCGATGGAATGGGCCGAGGCCCGCCTGCCCGGCAGCCCAGAGCCTGACGAGAACAATGCCCGCAACCTCGCCGCAGCAGAGCTGTTCAACGCAACCGGTGAGGCGCGCTGGAACGATCTGTTCATCGAGACGACAAGCTATGCCAACGGCGCGCGCGTCGCCAATTATCGCGACGAGCAATATGAGGCAGCTTTCGTCTATGCCCGCACCGAACAGCCCGGCGCGGATGCTCAAATTCAGGCGCATGCGCTCGAAGCCTTCATCAGCTATGGCGATCTGCTTCAGAGCATCGGCAGCAATTCCGGCTTTGACTACCTCACCAACCCCTATGCGCCTTATGGTTGGGGCAATACGGCGCCGCAGCCCAACTACTCCGCCGATATCATTTTGCGCCTGCATGCGCTGACCGGCGATGACAGCCTGCTTGAGATCGTTCAGAAAGATGTGCAATACGCGCTCGGCGCGAACCCGTTGAACATGGTCTATATGACCGGGATAGACGGCGTACGCAGCCCGCGCGAAATCCTCAACACCGATGCCGACACGCTGGGCAAAGGCCCACCCCCCGGCATCACGCTCTTTGGCGATTATTCGATCTTCGACTATGGGCGCGGCTTCTATCACGACATCATGGATAAGGCCGTCTGGCCAAGCTATTACGACACACCCATATCCGAGAGCTTCAACGCCTTCTCCGTCTTCGTGCCCTCGACCGAATATACCGTGCAACAGGGCATCACCGACATGACTTATGTAACGGGCTATCTGGCGGCAGAAAACGGCTTCACCACCCCGCCAGACACGGATCCGCAACCCGAGCCACCAGCCCCAGCCCCAGACCCACAACCCGCACCGACACTTGAAGGCACAAATGGTGCCGACAGGATCAATGGCACGGGCGGTGATGATGTGATCAACGGGCGCGGCGGCAGTGATGTGATCAACGGGCTGCGCGGCAATGACATCATAGCAGGCGGGAATGGCAATGACGAGCTGCGCGGCAGCTACGGCGATGATCGGATCGAAGGCGGCGCCGGAGCCGACACGATCATCGGCAGTTGGGGCGATGACCGGCTGGATGGCGGTATCGGCAATGACCGGGTGCATGGCCATCAGGGCAATGACATGATCTCGGGCGGCGCGGGCAGTGATGAGCTCGCAGGCCACGCAGATGATGATATGCTCGATGGCGGCGCGGGCAATGACCGGCTCAACGGCGGCGATGGGGACGATATCCTGATCGGTGGTGCCGACAATGACACCCTCACCGGTGGCGGTGGGGCCGATGTGTTCATTTTTGACGCCGATGGCAGCGTCGATCGCATTCGCGACTTCCAGTCGGGCACGGACAGGATTGCCCTGTCGCAAGACCTGATGGGCGCGCTGAGCGGCGAAGAGGTCATAGACGAGTTCGGAGAAATCTCCTGGGGCGGGCGCAAGCTTGAGCTTGAATTCGCAGGCAAGGCCACGATCTTCATTGTCGATACAGGCGGCATTGATCTGACCGCACTGGCGCAGGACATCTATACGGCGTGATCTGATCTTTTCACGGCGCGCGCGGCATGGTTTAAGGCGATGGCAACCGAAACACTCAGGAGACACCGCCATGGCTTGGGATCGCAATCAAATGGCCGCGCGCGCCGCGCAAGAGCTTGAGGATGGCATGTATGTCAATCTCGGCATCGGCATCCCGACACTGGTCTCCAACTAT
>CAYGUB010000087.1:0-10178 GCA_964352845.1 uncultured Rhodobacterales bacterium
CAGCGGCTTGTAGCTGCCTCCGGGCGACCCCGGCGGAGCGGGATTGACGCCAAGCGGTGCCGCGCGCTGAGCATGCCGTGCCTTTCGGCCAGCCCGGACCGGCTTACTGTTATCTGGCACCGTGGATATCCTTTGCGCGCGAACCCTGTCGCCAGCCGGTCGTATCCTACCGACGGATGATTGTCGGCAGTCCCAGCATCCTCGAAAGTGAGAAGCCTTTGCTGTCCCGCGCCTTGTCCTCGTCGGAGCGTCGGATGACCAGCGGCAGGATCTTGTCCGCCATGCGCGCATGACGTGGGAAGGCAAACTGGTCCTTGGGCTGCCGCTTGCTGATCAATGGGATCGGGAAATTCGCCATCCGTGCGTGGCGCGGGAAGAGTGAGGCATCCATCGGCTCGCGCTTGCTGATCAGGGGGATCGGGAAATTGGCCATCCGGGGACCGCCGGGGATGAGCGAATTGGTTCCGGTCTTGCCATTGATCAGATGCGGGAACGGCCAGTTCGCCATCCGCGTATGACGTCCGATCAATGTGCCTGTGTAGGGCTTGCGTCGGCTGATCAACGGGATCGGGAAATCCGCCATCCGCGCGTGGCGCGGGAAAGCGAACGCGTCCTTTGGCTGGCGCTTGCTGATCAGTGGAATGGGGAAATCGGCCATCCGCCCATGGCGGGGGATCATCGACTCCGTATAGGGCTGACGCCTGCTGATCAGCGGAAAAGGAAAGCTCGCCATCCGCCCATGCGGCGGCAACAAGGAGAGGTTGAACGGCTTGCGGCGGCTGATCAGCGGGATCGGCCAGTCTGCCATGTGGTAATTTGTCTTATACGGATCCTTTGGCCGCGTCAGCATAAGCGGCTGGCCTGCAAGAACGCTGGAATATTTCGGCAGCTCGTCCTTGATGAACACTTCCTCAACAACGCCGCCCATATCGACCGCGCCCATCTCGGCCGTCACACGGCGCGTGATCTTGGCCACCCCCAACGGCTTGTAGCCCGCTCGCACCAGCAAAACGGCCCCACCCGATCTGAGGCAGTTCTCATAGGCTTTTGCCGTCGCATGCGCGACCTTCTGAGCGGTCAGCTTCTCTGTCAGACCATCCGCACTTTCGTACAGGCTCATGATCCGCGCGGGAAACCACTCTTCCACCATAAGCTCGCGACGGACGTCCAGAGCCTGTTCGACGCTGTCGAAATAGCGGGTGATGATATGTGTCATGATGCCTCCACTTGTTCTTGATTGGCGTCGCTCATCTCACCCCGGCGCGCATGTCGGCTCACCATGGGCCAGATTATTAAAATCGCTGCAAGCAGGCTTATCGCTTCAATCATGAATACCGTATTGTAGGGTGCCGAGACCGCGTTTCCAGTTGCCCCTTGCAGCCCTATGATGATGTCACGGACGATGCCGGCCAATGCCACACCGACCCCGGCCGCTGTCGCCTGAGCCGCGCCCCATGTCCCCAGAGCCAGCCCAATGCGTTCCCGTGGCGCGGATCGCATGGTTGCGGTCAGTGTCGCATGGCTGAACAGACCGGCGCCCAGCCCCACCAGGAACGTCCCGATCAGAAAGCTTGGAACGCCGCCACCGAGAGACGCATAGATAATGGCCAGAAAACCCGGAATGCCCGCTGCTGCACCGATCAGGGCCAGATTGGCGGGTGCGGTCTGCCCGCTGAGAAGCCGCGAGGCGATGCCAAACCCGATCAAGGTGCCGCCCGCAAACAGCGCGGTCAGCTTGGTTGTATTCGCGATGGTCATACCCAGCGCCTGCCCGCCATAGGGCTCCAGCAAGACATCGGCCATGCCAAATCCAAACGTGCCGAGGCACACAACCATCATCAGCCGAAGGATCTCTTGCGACTGCGTCAGCTGCTGCCAGGCTTGCCGGAACGGGACCGGACGCGCGGTTTTCATCTGTTGCGCGCGTTCGCGGTTGCGCGCTTCCTGCTTCCACATCGCCACAAGGTTCAGCGCGGCCGAGATCACGGCGGCACCCTGGATCACCTGGATCAGCCGACCGGGCGTATAATTCTCGAGAAGCGCGCCGAAGATCAGCGCACTGGCAACCATGCCGAGCAAGAGCATGACATACATCAGCCCCACGACCTTTGGCTGGTCTTCCTCCTTCACCAGATCGGTGGCCAGTGCCAGCCCAACGGTTTGTACAATATGCACACCTGCGCCCACGAGCAGGAAGGACAATGCCGCCGCGCATAAACCGATCCAGCGGGGCGCATCGACGGCCTCGCCATAGCCGGACAGCACCAGCAGCGCGAAGGGCATGATGGCAAACCCGCCAAACTGGCACAACGTGCCTTTCCAGATATAGGGAATGCGCCGCAGACCGAGGGCCGAGACATGGATATCCGATTTGTAGCCGATCAGGGCGCGAAACGGTGCGAAGACCAGCGGCAGCGCGATCATCACCGCCACCAGCGTCGCGGGAACGGCAAGCTCTACGATCATGACGCGGTTAAGCGTGCCGACCAGCAGCACCAGCGCCATGCCGACAGTTACCTGAAAAAGCGAAAGGCGCAAAAGACGTGATAGAGGAACCTCAGCCGTCGCAACATCAGCAAAAGGCAAATATCTCGACCCGAGCGTCGAGAGCTTGCGCGCTGCGAAGGCACGATAGTTGAACATGGTACGTCTATCCCGTCTTGTACCACGGAAGGGGTCGGTGGCACGTGTTGCGTATCAAATAGCGTTTGGGTGAGCCTGCGGAATGCTCCGCAAGCCCAATCGTCAGTGCGAGATCGCCGGTAATGTCTGGTCCGCGCTATGTGATGCAAGCGTCTCCGGCATCTTCAGGATGGCCTGCGCGCTTCTTCCATCGGGAAGAATAACCGTGACCTCGACGCCGTCATCTGTCGGCACGGCGTAAGACGCCTTGGCGGCTTCCAGATCGCTTTGCTCCAGCAGCGCTGCCGCTGCCTGTTGATCGCCGGTACCCATCGGTACGCCCTGCAGGAAGTCAGACACCCAGGAGGTGTTCTTGACGACCTGCATATGGACAGAGAACGATCCCACGGCCACAGCGCCCAGAAAAATCGGGACACCAACGCTCGGAGAGACGACAAGCCACATTTTTGCATTGTTCATGTTCTATCTCCTCCCCTATCCGAGCCACGGGGTCGAAAGCGCGACCAACGCATGTGCAACAAGCGCAATGGCACCGAAGACCCGGGTCCCATCAATGAGGTAGCTATGCACTTCCTCTGCTTCTTCGAGTGTCAGGCCAGTTGGCCAGACCTTTCCTTCGTCTGCCATTTGATTCCTCCTATTCGTTCAATCACGGCGGCAAATCTCACAAATGTCGTCGTCTTTGCGGTGAAAACGCACCGGATTGGCGCGTCCCACCTGCGTAAAAGTGTCACACTAAACATACAGGTGTCAATGTAATGTTAAGTTTACAGCCTGCAAAAGTGGTGAATCCGGCTACGAATGAGAGCGTCTGACAAAATACCTGAAACAACACGCAACACGTAACGCACCCAAAAATCTTTGATGTCAGGCAGCATTACGTGATGCAGGTTTTTGCGCGTGATTCTTTACAGGCAGACATTTCGGCTTCTGTACCGCGTGCAGACCATACTGGGTCGCGATGTATGGCAGAATGGGCACCGGTATTGTCAGAGCACTGACAACAGCTCAGGCCCCTCCGCCCATCTGGCAAATGATATCCCATTCAGCTTGCGACACCGGCTGGACGGATAGACGCGCGGACGTGACCAGCTTCATCTCGGCCAGTCGCGGGTCTGCCTTGACCATGGCAAGCGTGACCGGGGTATCCAGCGGGCGGACAGCCTTGATATCGACACAGTCCCACCGATCACTGTCCGAGGTGCTGTCGGGATGGGCCTCGGCGCAGACCTCCACAATGCCCACGACCGCCTTTTCGGCCTGCGAGTGGTAGAAGAAGCCCTGATCACCCAGCTTCATCTCGCGCATGAAGTTGCGGGCCTGATAGTTGCGCACCCCGTCCCATTGCTCTCCGGCCTCCCCTTTGGCGACCTGATCCTCCCAGGACCAGGTGGAGGGCTCGGATTTGAACAGCCAATAGGCCATCATCCGATCACCTTGTTCCAGGCTTGTATCCGAACGCTCTCAAACAGGCCCGCCTTGGCATAGGGGTCGTTTTTGGCAAAGAGCTCCGCATCGGCCATCGAGCTTACCTCCAGCACAATCAGCGAGCCGCACATCTCGCCGGCCTCATCCAGAAACGGGCCTGCCATCTCCACCATGCCGCCTTCCTTGAGATAGGCCACATGCGCGTCTCGGTTGAATTTCCGGGTCTCGATATGATCGGGCTTGTCGTGGCACATGATGGCAACGCGCATGTCTATTCCTTTCCAAGGGGGCGCGACAAAAGCTGGTCAAGCGCCTGAGTGAGGGTGATATCCCCTGTTACCATGTCCGCGACCGCCTTGGCGATTGGCATTTCTTCCCCGTGGCGCGCCGCCAGCATGGTGATGGCCTGCGCCGTGGCGCGGCCTTCGGTTGTGGCATCCGGGATTGCGGTCCTTGCCCCCAGCGCATGGCCAAAGCGGAAATTGCGCGACCCGGTCGAGGTGCAGGTCAGCGCCAGATCACCAAATCCGGACAGGCCCTGCAATGTCTCGGCTTCTGCACCCAGCGCCACGGCCATGCGCTGCATTTCTGCAAAACCGCGGGTCATCAGCGCTGCCCGGGCGCTTTCGCCAAGGCCCGCACCGATGCAGATCCCGCAGGCGATCGCGATCACGTTCTTGAGCGCGCCGCCCAGTTCGGCACCCACCGGGTCGTGGCTGAGATAGAGCCGCATGGTCTCGCTGGCCAGATCGTGCTGTAGCGCGAGGCCCAGCTCCGGATCGGCGCATGCAAGGGTCAGCGCGGTTGGCAGGCCCCGGGCCAGATCGGCCGCGAAACTGGGGCCCGTCAGAACAGCGGACGGGGCACCGCCAAGCTGCGCGATGAGCCCGGTGGGGCCCTGCCCGGTGACAAGATCGACCCCTTTACAACAGGCGATCATGGCGCGGCAGTGGGGTCTGTGCTCTGCCAGAAAGGGACCAAGGGCCTGCATTGGCGTGGCGAGCAGCAACAGATCGTCTTTGCCCACCCCCATTACCCCTGTCACGCTGATAGAGGGCGGGATGGGAAAGCCCGGCAGTCGCGGGCTTTCGCGCCGGGCAAGAACGGGATCAGGGCTCCGCGCCCAAAGCGTGACCCGGTGCCCTGCCCGGTCCAGCACCAGCGCCAGGGCAGTGCCGAAGGCCCCTGCGCCTGCGACGACGACCCGGCTCATGCCTTGGCGCCTTTCTTGCCGGAGCCCAGAAGCCCCGGCGCCTTTTCATCCAGCGGCCAGCGCGGCCGGGCACCCAGCGTCATGTCGTCGAACAAGCCCAGACGATACCGCTCTATCCCCGCCCAGGCGATCATCGCCGCATTATCCGTGCACAGCCGCAGAGGCGGCGCGATGAACTGCGCGCCCAGTGTTTGTGCCACATCCAGAAGGCCCGCGCGGATCACCTGATTGGCAGCAACCCCGCCTGCGACCGCAATCACGGGGTTTTGCGGCTCCAGCTTCAGATATTCCACCATCGCCCGGCGGGTCTTTTCGGCAAGCACATCGCTGACCGCCGCCTGAAAGCTCGCGCACAGATCACGGCGGGCTTGGCGAGGCAATCCATCATGCTGCTCCACGATCTTGTCGCGCATTCGCAGAACCGCCGTCTTCAGCCCGGAGAATGACATATCGCACCCCTCCCGATCCAGAAGCGGGCGCGGCAGGCTGTATACATCGCGGTCACCATCACCGCCCTCTGCCTCGACCGCCGGACCGCCGGGCTGTGACAGGCCCAGAAGCCGGGCCGTCTTGTCGAACGCCTCGCCCGGCGCGTCATCAATGGTGGAGCCCAGTCTTGTATATTCCGTCGCGCTGCGGACGATCAGAAACTGGCAATGCCCGCCCGAGACCAGCAACATCAGATAGGGAAAGTCCAGCTGATCCGTCAGGCGCGGCGTCAACGCATGACCAGCCAGATGGTTCACCCCGATCAGCGGCTTGCCGGCGCCGGCAGCCAGACCCTTGGCGCACATCACGCCGGACAACACACCGCCGATCAGCCCCGGACCAGCCGTCACCGCGATGGCATCGAGCTGCGCGATGCCAAGCCCTGCGCCCGTCAGCGCCGCCTCCACCATGAGATCGAGCTTCTCGGCATGCGCGCGCGCTGCTATTTCCGGCACCACGCCGCCATATGGGGCATGCAGCGCGTCCTGGCCAAAAACCTCGGAGCTCAGGATTTCCGGCAGCGCGCCTTCGCGGTGGCGCACGACGGCTGCAGCGGTGTCATCGCAGCTGCTTTCCAATCCAAGGATGGTCAGTGAGGTCATGGGCCATGGCATATCTGTTGCACCAATATCTGGGGGCAGGTAACACCCCGCCATGGTCTCGACAACAGATACGCGCGTTTTATTGACCCGTCCACAAAAGGCCTCGGAGCGGTTTGCGGCCTTGCTCGGTGACCCCTCTGCGATCACGATCTCACCGGTCATGCGCATCGTGCCACTGGACTTCGCGCTTGATCTTCGCGGCGCGCCCGCTTTGGTGCTGACGTCGCAAAACGCGGTCGAGGCACTGGCGGGCCGGGATCTGCCCGCTCTTGAGTGCTATTGCGTCGGTGAGAAAACCGCCCGGGCCGCTGCCGATCTGGGGTTGAAGGTCAGGGCCACCGGCAGCTGCGTTTCGCATTTGGCAAAGCTGATCGTCGCGGCCCCCCCGGCGGGCAGGCTTATGCATATCCGGGGCGAGCATGTGGCGGGTGATCTGGAAGGCGCGTTAGGCGATGTTGGGCTGACGGTTGAGCCTGTCACCGCGTACCGCCAAAGCGCCGTTGCGTTGTCCCGCGAGGCGGTATTGCTGCTCAAAAGCTCAAAGAAGGTTATTATTCCGATTTTTTCCCCGCGATCAGGCAGGCTGCTGGTGGAACAGTTCACGCCAGACATGACAGCGCCGCGTGTTGGCATATGTCTGAGCCGCAGTATCGCCGATGGGCTGGATAGTTCTCGTTTTGACGAGGTGATGGTCTGCGACGAGACAAATGCGACCAGCCTGCGAGATTGTGTCGCGTCCTGCTTGATCTGACTCAACGGCTTGAGACCCGCCCGATATTCAGGTTAGGCTCTTGTCCAGCGACCCGGGGGGAGTCGCAGGTGGTCGTATACCCCCCATTTGAAAGGAAGTGGTGAGTTGGCCACATCGAATGACAAAAATGGTGACGACGGGCCAGTGAAGTCCAAGGCGGACCTGCTGCCCGAGCTTGAACCGCTCGACGGCGATGCTGCGGATGACGCGTCCAGCCGCAAGGATACCGACGACATCGAGGCATTTCAGCGCGATGAACCGGATAGCTCTGAACAGTTGTACGGTGAAGAGATTACCGAGGCGGAGCTTTCCGATATCGACACTGCCACCGACAATTCCATCGACGCAGAGACAGAGCTTTCCGATGCACTGGACAAGACAGCGGACGGCGCGCACATAGATGTGAGCGCGACGGATCTGGAAGATACCGCCAACGAAAATCTTGCCGCAGCCCAGACGGTTGAGCCGGACGCAGTCGCAACCGAGACCCTCGAAGAGACTGCGCCCGTCGCGGCTGCCGCAGCCCCCCCACCCGCCAAGGGCGGTGGCTTTTGGGGCGGTATGTTTGGCGGCCTTATCGCGGCTGCAGTCGGATTTGGCACCTCACGCTATACCACGCAGGATTGGCCCTTTGGCCCGGGCACCGAACCCGTTGACTATCAGGCGCTGATCACTGAACAGGCCGAAAAAGTCGATGCGCAGGCAGAAACGCTGAGCGCCCATACGGAAACGCTCACTGCTCAGTCGGCATTGATCGAAACCCAGGCCAGCACGGTGGAGACGATCGCAGGCGATCTGGCGGTCACGTCCGAGCAGGTGACCGCGCTGACAGAGCGTTTTGACAATCTGGCGGAGATCAATGTGGGCGAATTGCCCAAAGACGTGCAGGAGCTGATCGAAGGTCAGCGCGCACAAATCGGCCAGCTGAACGAGGAACTGGCCGGCGTGTCCCAGCTCGCACGTGAGGAAATCAGCGCGTTACAGGCCGAGATGAACACGATCACCGAGCTTGCCAACAGCCAGATAGAAACGGCTGAGCAAACCAAGGCCGAAGCTGAACGTGCCGAGCAGGAAGCGCAGCGCGCCGCTGAACGGGCCGCAGCAAGGGGCGCACTGAACGATATAAGCAATGCGCTGGCCAATGGCGGATCATTTGCCGATGCGCTGCCCGTCATCGCCCCGGCCGCCGAGGTGCCCGAGGCGCTGAGCGCGGTTGCCGATGAAGGCGTAGCGACGACCCAAACCCTGCAAAACGTCTTCCCAGATGCGGCCCGCAACGCCCTGTCTTCCTCAGCCCGGGCGGAAGCGCCTGAGGGGTTGGTGGGTCGTTTGCAGGTGTTTGCAAAAGATCAGCTGGGCGCCAGATCTCTGGTCCCCCGGGAAGGGGATGACCCTGATGCGGTGCTCTCCCGCGCCGAAGCTGCGGTGAGGACAGGCGATTTGCCGGCTGCCATCGAATTGGTTGGCGCCTTGCCAGAGGTCGCGCAGGAATCATTCGCCGACTGGATGGCGCAGGCACAGGCACGAATTGACGCGCAGGAGGCACTTGCCGACCTGACAGAAGCGCTCGGCGCGGATTAGGAAGAGATATGTTGTGGTCCTTAACGAAAATTCTGCTCTTTGTTGGCGTCGTGATCGCTATCAGCATTGGGCTTGGACGATTGCTCGAGACAAGTGGCGGGGTCCAGATCTCTGTTGCCAATACCGAGTTCACGCTGACGCCTCTGATGTCGGTTGTGGCTCTTGTCGTCCTTCTGCTCGCCTTTTGGGTCATCCTCAAACTGCTGGGTCTGCTGGTCGCAACATTCCGCTTTCTCAATGGCGACGAGACCGCCATATCGCGCTACTTCGCCCGCAATCGAGAGCGCAAGGGCTATGAGGCGTTGTCCGACGGTCTGGTGGCTCTGGCCTCTGGCGAAGGCCGCACGGCGATGGCAAAAGCGGCAAAGGCCGAGAAATTCCTCAGACGCCCGGAACTGACCAGCCTGATCACCGCACAGGCAGCAGAGCAGGCAGGCGACACCCGCAAGGCGCAGGATATCTACAAACGCCTGTTGACGGATGAGAAAACCCGCTTTGTCGGCGTGCGTGGCCTGATGAAACAGCGGCTCGCCGAAGGCGACACGGACACCGCGTTCAAACTGGCCGAGAAGGCCTTTGCACTCAAACCGGCGCATGAGGAAACGCAGGATATCCTGTTGCAGATGCAAGCGCAGCAAGGTGACTGGTCCGGCGCACGTCAGACGCTCAACGCGAAGCTGAAACATGGCAGCCTGCCGCGCGATATACATCGCCGCCGCGACGCTGTTCTGGCCCTGTCAGAGGCCAAGGGCGTTCTGGAAGAGGGCAACACCATTGAGGCCCGCGAGGCTTCCATAGAAGCAAACCGCCTGTCCCCCGATCTGGTGCCTGCAGCCGCCATGGCCGCGCGCAGCTATATCGCCGATGGTAAGAACCGCTATGCGATCCGGGTCATCAAGAAGGCCTGGGAGGCGCAACCGCATCCCGATCTGGCCGCAGCCTTTGCCGAGATTGAACCGGATGAGACGCCCGTTGAACGTGTGAAGCGCTTCACCGCATTGACGCGGATCAATCCAGATCATCCGGAAACCAAGATGCTTCTGGGCGAGCTCAACATCGCCGCAGAGGACTTCCCCGAGGCGCGGCGCGCGATCTCTGAACTGGTCGAGAGCCATCCAACAGCACGCTCGATTGCCATTATGGCGGCCGTTGAACGTGGCGAGGGTGCCGATGATGCCGTGGTGCGCGGTTGGCTGGCCAAGGCCCTCACCGCATCGCGAGGACCGCAATGGATCTGCGACAATTGTCAACACATCCATGGCAGCTGGAACCCGACCTGCGAAAATTGCGACAGCTTTGACAGGCTCAGCTGGAAGGAAGCTCCCGAGGCGGAGCTTGCGCTGCCCACCGGCACCGCGATGCTGCCGCTGATCGTGGGAGCACTGACAGACAATCGCGCCGCTGGGGCTGCGACAGATAGCACCGATACGATGGCTGGATCTGACCACGACGTCGATGATGAGCTTGGCGA
>CAYGUB010000088.1:0-10102 GCA_964352845.1 uncultured Rhodobacterales bacterium
GTTTCTGGCAGGCATTGTGCCGGGTGTCATGGTCGGTCTGGGACTGATGCTGATGGTCAAGATCCTTGCCGACAAATACGATTTCCCCGTCGCAACGCGCAAATATTCATGGCCCGAGCGTGGGCAGGCGAGCCTCAAGGCCTTCTTCCCGCTGCTCACGCCTGTGATCATTCTCGGCGGTATCCTTGGCGGCGTCTTCACACCGACCGAGGCCGCCGCGGTGGCCGTCGCCTATGCCATCGTGATCGGCCTGTTCGTGCTGCGCACATTGAAAATCGGTGACCTGCCCGATGTCCTGACCAAGGCTGCGACGACCTCTGCCGTGGTGCTGCTGCTGGTAGGGGCCGCGATGGCGTTCAAGACCGTGGTCAGCCTGTCGCACACACCGGAAATTCTGGCCGAGTTCATCCTCAGCCTCAGCGAGAATCCCCTGATCCTTTTGTTTTTGATCAACCTGCTTTTGTTTGTCGTCGGCATGTTTCTGGACGCGGGACCGGCGATCATCATCCTTGGGCCGATCCTTGGGCCGATCTTTACCAGCCTCGGCGTTGATCCGGTGCATTTTGCAATCATCATGTCGGTCAACCTGACCGTCGGGCTTGCCACGCCGCCTATGGGGCTGGTGCTGTTTGTGGCCAGTTCGGTCTCGGGCGAAAAGGTGCAGACGATATCCAAGGCCATCTTGCCATTTCTCGCCGTGGAGGTGCTGGTAATCTTCCTGATCACCTTCATCCCGGCGATATCACTCACGATCCCCCGCTTGACGGGCTTCGTTAACTAGACCTGAATAACCGCATAACTGGGAGGAAACCTTATGCTGAAAAAACTGACCACCCTGGCACTTGCCGCCGCGATGATGGCGGGCACGGCGATGTCCGTCGCCGCGCAGGATTTCAAGATCCGCGCCACGGCGAACTCAAACGAGAATGACGAGGATTACGACGGGCTCGTCGTCTTCAAGAACTATGTCGAGGCCGCGTCCAATGGCGCGATTGAAGTCGAGCTGTTCATCGGCACGCAGCTTTGCGCCAATGGGGCGGAATGCCTTCAGGGCGTGGCCGACGGGACGATTGATGTCTATATCTCCACCTCCGGCGGTGCAGCAGGGATTTTCCCTTACGTGCAGGTGCTCGACCTGCCTTACCTGATGGCCGATGACCGCGTGGCCGAACATGTGCTTTCGGGCGATTTCACCCGCAAGATGCGCGATATGGCACTGGCAAGCTCAGGCGACAAGATCCGGCTGATGACCATCGGCAATACAGGCGGCTGGCGCAATTTCGCCAATACCAAACGCCGTATTGCAAGCCCGTCCGATATGGAGGGTCTGAAAATCCGCACCGTCGTCGCCGACCTGCCGCAGGAGCTGGTCAAGGCACTGGGCGCCTCGCCCACGCCGATCCCGTGGCCCGAGCTGTTCACCTCGTTCCAGACGGGCGTGGTTGAGGGCTCCAAGAACGGCATCACCGACATTATGGGCATGAAATTCCCAGATGCCGGTCTGCAATATGTCACCTTGGACGGGCACGCCTATATGGGGGCTCTGTGGTGGATGAGCAATGACAGCTTCATGGCCATGCCCGAGGATATGCGCCGCATCGTCGTCGACGGCTTCTACCAGCTGCAACAGGCAACCTTTGCCTCGCCCAAGCGCAAATCCATCGCCGCTTATGAAGAGTTCGTCGCCGGTGGCGGTGATCTCTACGTGCTCAGCCCCGATGAGAAAGCGGCGTTCAAAGATGCCGCAGCGCCTGTGTTTGACTGGTTCAAGGCCAATATCGATGGCGGCGAAGAGATCTTCACAGCGCTGACCGAAGCGGTTGCCGCAGCCGAGGCTGATATCAACGCAGCCCGTGCGGCAGATGTGAACTAAGCATCGACGGGGCATCCCTGCTTGGCGGGGGTGCCCCAAGCCCGTTGCGTGACCACCTGTCGGCGGCCCGGCACGGGCTCAGCGGAACGGATACATCCAAACCTTGTAGTCATCGATCAAAACATGCGCCTTCGCGATCTGCTCCGCAGACATCTTCTTGACCACCTCTTCCTGGCTGATCGCTGCATCGGGATCGCCGCCAATGGCCGAGAGCACATACCACATATAGGCCCGGACCAGATCGGGGGCGGGCATGCCCAGGCCAACCTCATAGTACCACCCGACGCCGGATTGCGCCCCGGGATGGCCCTTCATGGCGCTGCGCAGATACCACTCAAAGGCGCGCACCGGGTCTTTTTCAACGCCCTGGCCCAGCGCGTACATCACGCCGATCAGCTCTTCCGCATCGGCATTGCCCGACCGCGCGGCAGGCCAGAGCGCCTCGTAGGCGGCCTCAAACTGCCCCTCTTCCATCAAATCCCGCGCCTGTTCGATCTCTGCCGCAGCGGGCCCGGCAAACAGCATGCACAGCGCAAATATCTTCTTCATCTTCTTCCCTTTCTTGCCGCGCCAGCCCTCGCGCAGAATGCACCCATAACGGCTGCGGATTTCCACGCGTTTGATGCCAAACAGGCGCGGATTGGCCAGCTTTTATTCTACGATAAGATACTGTCGGGCAATCGCAATATCTCTTGCGGAACCTGCCACCATCATGATCTCGGCGGCTCGGACGGGTTGTCGCTTGGCATTGGCGAGGGCGGAGAGGGCGTGGGCCCCGACCGCAACGCAGGCACAGGCGAGGCGCGCATCCGCAAACGCATCCCGCGCAACGCGCCCGCGCTGTGGAACCTGGGGCATCGCGACATCAAGGTGATGTTTCATGACGGGCGGCTGGAGCGCTCGGATGTTTATGGCAACGGGTTCAACTCGCCCGCCGAGGAATGGCTGCCGGGCGGACTTGAGACCATTCTGGCCGCTCAGGCGATCTTCCCACTGACCTCGCAATTCGAGATGGCGGGCAACCCCAAGGAAAATGAGGTGGCAGGCGCGGCCCATGACCGGATCGACGCAGTCTGGCCGATCATTGCCAAACGCGTGCGGATCATCCCCGAATATGGCGCATTGTTCACCGAGGCGTTCGCGCATATCGACACAGCTGATCAGGTGACGATTACCGAGATCGCCAACGCGCTCGCCGCCTTCATGGGGACCGAGTGGCAGAGCTTTGACAGCCCCTATGACGCCTCACTCAACGGCGCGCCGCTACCCGCACGGGCGCAGGCGGGGCGCGATCTGTTCTTTGGCAAAGCCAATTGCGCCTCTTGCCACTCCGGGCCGCTTTTCTCTGACCAGAAGTTTCACGCGCTTATGCTGCCTGCCTTTGGCCCCGGACGGACACGGCGGTTTGATCCCGTGGCGCGCGATGTCGGCCGCATGGCCGAGAGTAACCGGCTGGAGGATGCCTACAGGTTCCGCACACCAATGCTGCGCAATGTCGCCCTGACCGCGCCTTACGGCCATAACGGTGCCTTCGCGACGCTGGAGCAGATGATCCGCCACCATGCCAATCCGCGCGAAAGCCTTGCCCGCTGGCATAATGCGCAGGCTGATCTTCCCGATGTGCCCTGGCTGCAGGAGATCGATTTCGTGATCCAGCAGGACAGGCGCGAGATGGAACGGTTGCAATCGCGGCTCGACATTACACCGGTCGATCTTTCTCAGGCAGAGATCGCGCAGCTTGTCGCTTTTCTCGAAAGCCTGACTGGCGCCAGCGCGCAGAATTTGCCCCTGGGCGTGCCCGCGCGGGTGCCGAGCGGGCTGCCGGTCGATTTGGTCAGTAAATGAACAGACTGTCGGCCAGCAGATCCTCATTCACACCGCCATCGAAGCGCACAACATTTCCGCCGCCAAAATCGAGTAGGTAGTCATTGCCATCCGTCCGCCCGAAGCGGTCGACGATGGCTTCCGAGGTGAAGCTGCCTGTCCAGTTGGCGTCATCGATGACGACAGAATCTGCGGTGGTCGAGAAATCGGTGATCCGGTCCGCACCAAAATCGCGACCGAAGACGAAGATATCCATGCCGCCGCCACCTGCCAGCTGATCGGCCCCGCTACCGCCATTGAGCGTGTCATCGCCTGCGCCGCCATTGAGCCTGTCATTGCCGCCCGCGCCGTTCAACACGTCATCATCATTGCCGCCATCAAGCCGGTCAAACCCGGTCCCGCCATTCAGCACGTCATTGCCGTTATCGCCAAACAGCTCATCCACGCCTTCATTGCCCCACAGCACATCATCGCCATCACCACCACGCAATGTATCTAGCGCGGAGCCGCCGAACAGCTCGTCACGGCCAGCACCTCCCCAGAGCTGATCATCGCCCTGATTGCCGTAGAGCGTGTCATCGCCATTCTCGCCATAGAGCCGGTCAATCGAGGAGCCGCCATGCAATTCGTCATTATTATCGCCGCCATAGAGCCGGTCCTGACCCGTCCCGCCGCGCAAGATGTCATTGCCGCTACCGCCATAGAGCTCATCATACCCGTCGCGGCCCAAAAGCTCATCCGCGCCACTGCCACCGTTGAGCCGGTCCGCGCCGCCGCCGCCGCTCAGGTAATCATCGCCGGCATCACCATTGAGGACGTCCTCGCCGGTATTGCCGAAGAGCCGGTCGTTGTCATTGCCGCCATTGAGTGTGTCGACGCCGGTCCCGCCATTGAGTTCATCATCCCCCGCACCGCCATAAAGCGTGTCCACGGAGCTGTCGCCATAGAGCTTGTCATTGCCTTCATCGCCGCGCAGCGTGTCGCTGCCGGTGCCGCCGCGCAAGACATCATTGCCGCCAGCACCGCTGAGATTGTCGGCACCGGCCAGCCCGACCAGCTCTTCATCATCCTCGTCGCCACTGATCGTGTCGGCGGTTTCTGTGCCCTCAATCATCTCAAGCTGTGGCGCGGGCTGCGGATCAGCGGGGGGTGGTGGTGTGGGCCCTGTATCCAGATCCACATTGCCCGTCGTGCGCCCGAAATTCTGCGTCACGATCAGTGTCTCGAGGTTATCGCCGCTTTCATAGGTCAGTCTGCCAAACTCGATCCCGATGCCGATATAATCAAGGTCCGGATCAAGGATATTTGCCCTGTGACCGGCGCTGTTCATCAAGGCAATATGCAGATCGACGACATCATCCTCGAAGCCCTCCGGGCCACGGATCGATTGCGCCGCGAGGTTTTCCGCCGTGCCCCATGAACCATCAAGATCAAATCCTGCCGCAACGATGCGCTGCGTGGCCGAAGAGTTGCCCTCGGCGGTAGGCGAAAACGTATCCGCCTGAAGCAGCCATAGCGAATGCTGCTCGGCGCTTTCATTGAGGTTCAGTGCAAGCTGGAGCGCATTCAGCCCGCGCGATGTGCGCTCTTCATTCACCAGCCCAAGCATCAAACGTTCGAGGTCGTCGGCAACTGTCATCTTGTCACTACCACTAAAATTCAGAGGTTATTGGTTAAAGACATCTTGCGTCCCAATGTGTCGCGATTGTGGCCTCTATCAGGCGATTAAGCAGTCTTGGATCGGATTAAGAAAAGATAATACAAACGAGAGGTCATCGTTGCCTCAACTGGCAATAATTCGCCGACCGAAACCGGTTGGCAGAGCCGATATGACAAGCGCGCGACAGGGCACGCCCTGTCACTTTTGGCCAAACGCGGCCAAAGACCGTGATTGTGTCTTGCGCCCGGAGGCTTTGACATGAAAGCATTGCATCGGGCCGTGCCCGCGAGAAGCTACAGAAAGATGCGCTCCACTCCATGAGAAAAACGTCCATCGCGAAATTGAGCGCCCTCCCTGACCGAACGCCCGCCTATGCCCTGATCGGGGAGGTCGATCTGGTCGTGGTCCGCTTCGATGACGAAGTGTCGGTCTTCTATGGCCGCTGTCTGCACCGCGGGGCGCTGATGTCGGACGGGTTCGTGCGCGGCGACAATCTGATCTGCGGGCTGCATGACTGGGATTACCGGCTGGATTCAGGCGTGTCGGAATATGCAAATGACGAGGCCTTGCCGAAATTCAAAGCATGGGTCGAGGGCGATGATATTTGCGTCGATGCCGATGAGATCAATGCCTGGGGGCACGAGAACCCGCAGCCGTTTAACCGCGACGCCTATCTGGGCCTTTATGCCGATACCAGCCATGGCACGGCCGAAGAGCCGCTGACCGGGCTGATCCAGCATTACGCCCGGCATGGGCTGGCCAAAACAGGCCATCACGGCAAGGTCGATGCGATGGGGGTCCCGCGCGATCAGCTGCCATCGTGGGATGATATTCAGCTATTGACCGCACAGCTGCATCGCCCGCCGCTGCTGGACGATGCGCCGGTGGGCACCGAAGTGGTGATCGGCCCGAATGCGCAGAAACCCCTGACACTCAGGATCCCGCTTTTCGTCTCCGACATGAGCTTTGGCGCCCTGTCAGAGCCTGCCAAACTGGCGCTGGCCATCGGGGCAGAGCAGGCAGGCACGGGGATCTGCTCGGGCGAAGGCGGCATGTTGCCGGAAGAGCAGCAGGCCAATTCGCGCTATTTCTATGAGCTCGCCTCAGCCCGGTTCGGCTTTGACTGGGACAAGCTCTCGCAGGTGCAGGCCTTCCATTTCAAAGGCGGCCAAGGCGCCAAAACAGGCACGGGCGGCCATCTGCCGGGCAGCAAGGTAACCGGCAAGATCGCCGAAGTGCGCGGGCTGGACGAGGGTCAGGATGCGATCTCGCCTGCGCGTTTCCCCGACTGGACCGAGCCCGCCCAGATCAAGGACTTCGCAGATGAGCTGCGCGACAGGACCGGCGGTATCCCGATCGGCTACAAACTCTCGGCCCAGCACATAGAAAAAGACATCGACGCGGCACTGGAAGTGGGTGTGGACTACATCATTCTCGACGGTCGCGGTGGCGGCACGGGGGCTGCGCCCATCATCTTTCGCGACAACATCTCGGTGCCGACCATCCCGGCCCTCGCCCGCGCGCGGCGCCACCTCGACCGGGCCGCGCCGGATGTCACGCTGGTGATAACGGGGGGGCTGCGCAAACCGGCGGATTTCATCAAAGCCATGGCACTGGGCGCAGACGCAATCGCGCTGTCCAATGCCGCCATGCAGGCCATCGGCTGTATCGCCATGCGCGCCTGTCATACCAATAACTGCCCCGTCGGCATCGCCTCGCAAAAGCCGCATCTTGCCAGCCGGATCATCGTTGAGAACTCGGCCCGGCAACTGACCAATTTCTTTGAGGCCTCGGTGGAGCTGATGCAGGTCATGGCGCGCGCCTGCGGGCATGATCACCTCAGCGGCTTCAACCCTGACGATCTGACCACGTGGAAGCGCGAGATGACGGATATCGCCGGCATTCCTTTTGGAGGCATCCAATGAATGAGGCAGAGGCGATATTTCTGGCGCTGCGTATCTGGGGCTGGATCGGCGCGGGCGTGGCGCTGGTCTTTTTGACAATCGGCATCGACCGCATCGACGAGGATGCACGCACGGCCTATGTGTTCCGCCCGCTTCTGGTGCCGGGCGTGATCGTGATCTGGCCTCTGGTCCTGTGGCGCTGGTGGATCCTTGAGACCGGGCGGGACAAATGGCCCAAACGCTACGCCCCGCCGCGCAAGGCGCATCGCGTCGTGGGGTTGATCCTGCCGGTGGTGATCATCGCGATCATCGCGCTTGGCTGGGGGCAACGGCAGGTCTGGCCGGAAGATATTGCGCCGGAACGGCTCAGCGAGGCCACAAAATGAGTGTCAAATACACACCCGTCCAATGGAACCGCAACAAATGGTTCTATGACGCGATCATGCTTGCGGGGGTCGCACTGTTTTTGTGGCTGTTTCTCTTTGCAGCGCCCGAGCTTCTGAGCCATGGCCGCACGCCTGACGCTCAGGTCCATAATGCCCGCGCCTTCGGGGCCTGCGCCTTTGTGATGCTCAGCGTCATCCTTGCAATTGGCCCTTTGGCCCGGCTGGACCGGCGCTTCCTGCCACTGCTCTATAACCGGCGGCATTTCGGCGTGATGGCCACATTCGTGGCGCTGACCCATGCGAGCTATATCCTCAACTGGTATTTCAACTTCTCCAGTTCCAACAAATTCGAAAGCCTGCTTTTCGCCAATACAAGCTATAGCCAGCTGGCAGGCTTTCCCTTTGAGATCTTTGGGATCTTCGCGCTTCTGGTACTGATCATCATGGCGGTGACCAGCCATGATTTCTGGCTGAAGTTCCTCACCCCGCCCATCTGGAAGGGTCTGCACTACCTCATCTATATCGCCTATGCGTCCGTCGTGGCCCATGTCAGCTTCGGCATTCTGCTCGACCAGCAGAACCATGTCTTTACCTGGATCTTCCTGATCTGCGCCATTGGTGTGGCCGGGCTGCATATGGCAGCGGCCATTCAGGATATGACCTCTGGCGATCCCGCGCCCGCAGGCCGCGATTGGATCGCGGTTTGTGGCGTTCATGACATGCGCGACGGCTTTGCCAAGATCGCGATCCTGCCCGATGGCAAGCGCGTGGCGGTGTATTTGCAGGATGGCAAGCTCAGCGCGATTTCCAACGCCTGCGCGCATCAAAACGGACCGCTGGGCGAAGGCCGGGTGGTGGATTGCTTTGTGACCTGCCCCTGGCACGGGTTCCAATACGATGTCACCAATGGCCGCTCGCCCGCGCCCTTCACCGAGATGATCCCCACCTACCGGCTCAAGCTGGAGGGCGATACGATCCTGGTCGATCCAGATGCCAACCCGCCCGGCACTTTCGTGGAACCGGTGCCGATCAACCAAAAGGTGCCCGCATGAGCCAGCCAAACAAGCCGTTTTTCGTAGGCTACCTGCCGATCCCGGCTGGGCTGAAGGGCTATCTGATCGGGCTCAGCCTTGCCTTTATCGCGGGGTTTGCGCTGACGGGCGTGCTGATCGGGGCCACGCAAGATGACCCCGGCGAGGGACGCGTGCGCGGCGATTACGGCCGCCAGACGGTCAGCGGTGTGGTCGAGCTGACGCCCTACCCGCTGGTCCATGTCACGCAAGGCAATGATGTGATCCCCGAAGGTCGCACGCTGATGATGACGGCGGGCGGCAAGGCTGGCGTGATGGACCGCGCCATGCCGCTGGAAGGGCAGTTGGTCACCGTCTCAGGCGTGCTTCTGGAACGTGGCGCGCTCGATATGTTGCAGATACGCGGCGGGCGGCAAGGGCTCGCGGCAGCAGAGGGCGAGGCACAGGGGGCCCCGGCAAAGCCGCCCGCGCCTCAGAGCCTTGGACGCTGGCGGCTGACCGGAGAGATCTGCGACGGCAAATGTCTGGCCGGGGCCATGCGCCCCGGACGCGGGCTGGCCCATAAGGCCTGCGCCAACCTGTGCCTGATCGGCGGCGTCCCCCCGGTCTTTGTCAGCACCCAGCCCGTTGAGGGTGAAGAGTTCCTGATGATCACCGGACCCGATGGCACCTACCTTCCGCAAGAGGCCTATGACTTCGTCGCGCAATTCGTAACGCTGGAAGGAGAGATCACGCGCCATGGCGATCTTTTGGTCCTGGCGCTTGACCCTGCCAGCATCGAGCCTGTGCGATGAAGCGCCTCTTTGCCTTGGTGATCATGGCCTGTGTCGGGGCGGCGCTGTTCTATATCTCTCGCTTCTGGATCTTCAACCTGTGGTCGCGCGACGGGCTCTTCGGGCTGTCTGAACTGCGCCCCCAAGGCGGGCTTCTGGCCACCTGGCTGCGCGGCACACAATTGGCCCCGTTCGAGCTGCTTATCTGGGTCATCGCCGTCTTCATAGGCCTCACCTGGCTGCAAAAACTGTTCGATTTCTTCAAACGCGAAGACTAGGAGACGCGCGATATGGCCGACAAACCTCTGGACTGGATCAGCGTTGGCTATGTGGAGGACCTGCCGGAAGGCCGGGTCAAGACTGTCACGGCCCGCACGACCACGCTGTGCCTGTCGCATTTCGACGGGCAATGGGCCGCGATGGACAATCGCTGCCCGCACCAAAACGGCCCGCTCGGCGAAGGGTCCATCGAGAAAGGCGTGGACGGCAAATGCTGGATCCGCTGCCCGTGGCATGGCTGGGATTTCGATCCGCTGACGGGCGCGCCTCCGGGCGGGCACGAGGATACGGGCCAGCAGCTGTATCCGCTCGATATCCGCGATGGCGAGATTTTCGTGGGCCTGCCTGCCGAACCCGCGCATACCCGCACTG
>CAYGUB010000089.1:0-9976 GCA_964352845.1 uncultured Rhodobacterales bacterium
CGCGCGCAGGCTGAGGAGTCCAGTGGACGAAGCGGATCGCTTGTGTCCTTTTCTTTGCGCAGCATGCCAGATACACAGGCAAGGCTTTCAGGATTTGGGACAGGGAAGATGACACTCACGCCGCAGCCGGGGATCATGGAGATCGCGCTTTATCAGGGGGGCGAGGCGGCTTTGCCGGGCCAGAGCGATGTTGTGAAACTGTCCTCGAACGAAAACCCCTATGGCCCCAGCCCGCGTGCCTCTGATGCGGTGCGGCAGGCGGCGGGGAGTTTGCATCTTTATCCCTCCACCAGCCATGACGGGCTGCGCGAGGCGATTGGCGCGGTCTGGGGGCTGGACCCGGCGCAGATCATTTGCGGGGTGGGCTCGGATGAGATCATCTCGTTTCTCTGCTACGCCTATGCCGGCCCCGGTGATGAGGTGCTGCACACCGAACATGGCTTTGCGATGTACCGCATCTCTGCGCTGGCGGCAGGTGCCACGCCTGTTGCCGCGCCGGAGACAGAGCGCCACACCGATGTCGACGCGTTGCTTGCCGCCTGTACGCAGCGGACCCGGCTGGTCTTTATCGCCAACCCGAACAATCCCACCGGCACGATGATCCCGGAGGCAGAGGTCGCGCGGCTGGCAGATGGACTGCCCGATCACGCGATGCTGGTGCTTGACGGGGCCTATGCGGAATATGTCGACGGGTTTGACGCCGGTCGCGCCCTGATTGACGCGCGGCAGAATGTGTTCATGACGCGGACCTTTTCCAAGATCTACGGGCTTGGCGGGCTGCGGATTGGCTGGGGCTACGGCCCTCAGGAGGTCGTCGATACGCTCAACCGGTTGCGCGGGCCGTTCAACCTGTCCGCCCCGGCGCTGGTCGCGGCGGAGGCTGCGATGCGCGACACGGGCTATATGGCGCGCTGCAGGGCCAACAATACCAGGCTGCGCGCATGGCTCGCGGCAGAGCTTGAGACGGCGGGCGTGCCCTCCGACCCGTCGCAGGGCAACTTCATCCTCGCGCGTTTTGCCGATGAGCCAGAGGCCAGCGCATGCGACGCGCATCTGCGCAGCCGCGGGCTGATCGTGCGACGGGTCGGCGGCTATGGCCTGCCTCACTGCCTGCGGATCACCATCGGCGATGAGGCGGCCTGCAAGCGGGTGGCCCGGGCTGTGGCGGAGTTCAAGGAACGATGAGCCAGATTTATCAGCGCGTCGCCCTGATCGGGCTTGGGCTGATCGCCTCTTCTCTGGCGCTGGCGATGCGGCGCGATGGGCTGGCGGGCGAGATCAGGGGCTATGCCGCAACGGAAACTTCGCGCAACCTCACCCGCGAACTGGGGTTTTGCGACCATGTGGCCGAAAGCGCGGCCGAGGCGGTCGAGGGCGCCGATCTCGTGGTGCTTTGCGTGCCGGTGGGTGCCATGGGCACGGTCGCCCGCGAGATCGCACCGCATCTGCGCCCCGGCACGACGGTGACGGATGTGGGCTCCACCAAGGCGGCGGTGATAGAACAGGTCTCGCCGCATATTCCAAAGGGTGTGCATTTCATTCCCTCTCACCCGCTTGCCGGGACCGAGCAATCCGGCCCCGCCTCGGGATTTGCCGAGCTGTTTGAGAACCGCTGGTTTCTGCTCACCCCGCTGCCGGGCACCGATGCGCAGGCTTTGGCGCGGCTGACGGGGCTTTGGAGGGCGATCGGGGCCAATACCGATGAGATGGACCCCGAACATCACGATCTGGTGCTGGCGGTGACCTCGCACGCGCCGCATCTGATCGCCTATACGATGGTGGGCGTCGCCGATGATCTGGGCCGCGTGACCGATAGCGAGGTGGTGCAATATTCCGCCGCCGGTTTCAGGGATTTCACCCGGATCGCGGCTTCTGACCCGACCATGTGGCGCGACGTTTTCCTGAGCAACAAGCAGGCCACGCTGGAAATTCTGGGCCGTTTCACCGAAGAGCTGTTTGCACTGCAACGCGCCATTCGCACCGATGATGGAGCGCATTTACATGCCTATTTCACCCGCACCCGCGCGATCCGGCGCGGGATCATCGAGGCGGGGCAGGACACAGCCGCGCCGAATTTCGGCCGGACAGGGGGGGCTGCAAATCGGGGAACGGAAGACCATGATACGTAAAAGCTGCTTTGCGCTGGCGATAAGCCTCATCACAAGCGCCGCGCTTGCCAATGTCGACCGCTCGCCGCGCCCCGAATGGCGCGAGAGCGCGACCCAGACGCAGACGCGGACACAGACCCAGACGCAGAGCCAGACCCAGGGCGCCGGGCTCTTTCCAAACTGGCGCAAGGGCCGTGAGGCGCGTCAGGCCGCACGCAAGGAACGCCAAGCCGCGCGCGCCCGTGCCAGTCAGGCGGCCTCCATGGAAGGGGCGGTGTGCAACAACCCGGCGATAAAAGGCGTGCGGGTCAATCCGATCCCGGGCCGCATCCGTGGCTGCGGCATTGCCGAGCCGGTGCGGATCACATCGGTCAGTGGCGTCACGCTCAGCCAAAGCTCGACCATCGATTGCCAGACCGCCCGCGCGCTGAATGCGTGGGTGAAGGACGCCGCCAAGCCGGAATTTGAGGGGATTGGCGGCGGGCTGATCTCGCTCAAGGTCGTGGCGCATTATGCCTGCCGCACCCGAAACAACCGCAAAGGCGCGCGCATCTCTGAACATGGGCGGGGGCGCGCGATTGATATCGCGGGTTTCACCTTGCGCAATGGCCAGTCGATCTCGGTGCTCAACGGGTGGCGCGATCCCGGGCAGGGGCCGGTGCTGCGCAAGTTGCACCAGACTGCTTGCGGGCCGTTTGGCACCGTGCTCGGCCCCAATTCCGACCGGTACCACCGCGACCATTTCCATTTTGACACAGCACGCTACCGCTCAGGACCCTATTGCCGCTAGGATGCGTGACAGGCCGCGGCCTGAAAAACGCGGTGCTCGGCATCGAAATAGAGCGTCTCGGTGGCCACAATATCTCGGTGGTTGCGGTAGCGTAGAACGCACATTTCAAACCCTTCGAAAACCTCGGTGACGACAAAGCGCAAATCGGGCTGGCGCAGCAACGCCTCCGCCCAGTATTGGCGCAGGGCAGCCTTGCCACTGATCTCGCCCGTCCCCACCAGACCCTGCGCTTTGCGCGAACGAAACACAATGTCGTCACGGTAATGGCCCATGATGACATCCAGATCGTGACTGTTCCAGCCGGCCTCCCAAGCCTTCGCGAAGAGGTGATAATCCATTATCTGATAACCAAGCGCGGGGCAGGGCCAATGGGCACAGGACCCAGATAGGTCGCACCACCCTTGAAGCTGAGGGGCGCGTCAATGCTGTTGGGTGAGCCGGACAGGCGCGACAGCAGGTTCAGCCCCATCTCTGCCGTGCCCGCAGACCCCTCGCTTACCGCCCCCGAGGAAACAGCCATGGCCAGCATTTCGCGCCAGTTTTTCGCGTTCAGCAACAGCTCCCCCTCCGGCACACCGCCTGCGCCGATATCAACCGCGCCGGTCGCGCGCAGCTCCAGCTCTCCCCATGTGACGCGGGCAATCTGTGTGGCCAGCGCCAGGATCGCGGGGCGTGCCTGCTCGATCGTGGCGCGGTTGATCGGCGCGTCGAACTGGACAAATTGCTGAAGTTCGAACCCCTCCATGATATCGGGCAGCTTGCCATCGGCATCAATCAACGAACGCAGGCTGCGCGAGGGCGTCAGCGTATCGGCGGAGGCCGCGATGTCATAGCCATGCGTGACCCCTTCGGACTGACGCACGGCCCCGTTGAGCCGATCAAAGCCAATATCCCAACCCATATTGGAGGTGATCTGCGCGCCCAGCATCTCCAACTGGGCCCGGCCAAGCTCCAGCGTGGCGATATCATCAATCACAAGGCTCGCCGTCATCTTCTCGGAGCGCAGATCGACCGTCTGGAAAGGCGTCGCGAATTGCTGCTCATTGGGCCAGACAGCGATCACATGTTTCGGCTGATAGCTCAGCGCGAAGATCTGGAAGAAGGGCGCGCGCCACGAGATACCGGTCTCCGGGTCGGTCAGGATCAGATCGGTGATTGTGGTGTCAAACCGGTTGGGATAGCCGCGCAGGCTCAGATCGGAATACTCCACCTGCCAGCCCTCGGCGCGGCGATCCTCCAGCCAGCGCAGCATGGCCGATTTGCTGGCCTGCGCACCAATGAACCAATAGGCAGACCACGCCACTGCTGCGATCAAAACCACCCATAACAGCTTGCGCATCACGGTTTTTCCCTTTTCCCCAAGACATCGCTGGTGTTTACAGCCCCAATGGGAAAAGGACCAGATAGATGAATGACGCACCGCTTTGGGTCTTTGGCTATGGCTCGCTCATGTGGAATCCGGGCTTTGATGTGGCCGAAACAGCACTTGCCCGGCTGGACGGCTATCACCGTTCCTTTTGCATGTGGTCGATCCACCATCGCGGCACGCCCGAGCATCCCGGGCTGGTTCTCGCACTCGATGAGGCGCCATCGGGCCATTGCGACGGTCTGGCCCTGCGGGTGCCCGATGATCAGCGCGCGCAGACGCTGGACTATCTGCGCGAGCGGGAGCTGATCTCCTCCGCCTATCTCGAAAAACAGCTGCCGCTGAGCTTGCATGACGGGCGGCAGGTCATGGCGGTCAGTTTCGTTGTTGACCGCGATCACGTGCAATATTGCGGCGATCTCAGTCTGGAGCGTCAGGCAGAGGTGATCTCCACAGCCAGAGGCGGGCGCGGTCCGAATACGGAATATCTCGAAAACACGGCCAGCCATATGCAGCAACTGGGGATCGAGGACCCGGACATGATGTGGCTTGTCAGTCGGGTTGCCAGCTTATAGTTGCAATTATGGCAACAATAACCTTTCAAAGACAAAATTCCGCCGTATCATCGTGATGCAAGAATAAGCGGTTTTCACAAGGGCGCTTTCGATGGATAGTTTTGACCGGCAAACCGCCGCCGCACAGTTCACACAACCCGTGCGTCAGGTTCTGCTGATGCTGTTTTGCCTCGTTCTTGTCGTGACTGGCAGCTATCTGGCCTATCCCCGTGTTGCGCCGGTTTTTCTGTCCAATCCCTATCTGAACGGAGTGATTTTCGCGGTATTCGTCTTTGGCGTGCTGGCCTGTTTCTGGCAGGTTTTGCAACTGTCCTCCTCCATCTCCTGGATCAAGCGCTTCCTCATCGCCAAAGGCGGCAATGAAAGCCGTGGCGCGCCGCGACTTCTGGCCTCTGTCGCGCCGATGCTGGTCGCTGGCGGCTCGACCATGCAAATCTCGACCTCGTCCTCGCGCACTTTGCTCGATTCCATCGCCATCCGAATGGATGAGGCGCGCGATATCACGCGATATATCATCAACCTTCTGATTTTCCTTGGCCTTCTGGGCACGTTTTACGGCTTGGCCACCACCATTCCGGGGGTTGTCGACACGATCCGCTCGCTCAACCCGCAAGAGGGCGAAAGCAGCGTGGCTGTCTTTGGTAAGCTGATGACAGGCCTCGAGGGCCAGCTTGCCGGTATGGGCACGGCCTTCGCCTCCTCGCTGCTCGGGCTGGCAGGCTCGCTGGTTGTTGGCCTTCTGGAACTGTTTGCAGGCCATGGCCAGAACCGCTTTTACCGCGAAATGGAAGAATGGCTGTCAACCATCACCCGCGTCGGCTTTGCATCGGGTGAGGGCGAAGGCGGTGGGCTCGATCAAGGCGTCGTGGCCACGGTTCTCGATCATATGGTCGAGCAGATCGACAGCCTTCAGGACCTCTTCGCAAAATCCGAGGCCGCGCGGGAGGAAAGCGATGCCCGCATCGACGCGCTGATGACCACGATAATCGATCTGACCAACCGGATGGAGGCGACGGAATCCCCCAATGAGCCATTGAACAAGCTCGCGCATAGTCAGGAAAAGCTGCTGGGCCTTCTGACCGAGCGGTTCGAGAATGACGCCGATCCGGAAGCAAAGATGCGCCTGCGCAACATCGACGTGCAGCTGCTCAAGGTGCTTGAAGAGGTCTCCGCAGGTCGTCAGGAAAGCCTCGCCTTGCTGCATCGCGATATGGGCCAGCTGATCCAGGCCGTGCGTGCAGGCCAGCGCGACCCGCGCACAACCGGCACCCGCGCCGTGCGCGGCGGAGCAGCGGAGTAGCCGATGTCACTGTCCCGCCGCAGCGGCAAAAGGTTCGAGGCCAATATCTGGCCGGGCTTCGTCGATGCGATGACGGCCCTGCTGCTGGTGCTGGTCTTCATCCTTTCGATCTTCATGATCGTGCAATTCATGCTGCGCGAGACGATCTCCAGTCAGGATGTCGAACTTGATGAGCTGGGCGGGCAGGTTCAGTCCCTGGCCAATGCGCTGGGGCTCGAACAACAACGCGGGGCCACGCTTGAACAACAGGTCGACCAGCTTGACGAAGCCCTGCGCACGCAATTATCCGAAACCGAACGCCAGACAGCGCTGATCGCAACGCTCACAGCGCAGCGCGAGGCTCAGCAAGGCCGCATCGCGGGCTTCGAAGAACAGGTTGCGGGCCTGATTGCGCAACGCAACACCCTCACGGCAGAACGCGACAGCGCCAGATCCGAGACACAGCTGCTCAGCGCCCGCGTGGAAGAGATCGAGCAAGGTCTGGCGCGCGAAATTTCGCAGCGGGAAGCCGCGCAACTGGCGCTTGCCGCAGCGCGCGACGAAATCGACGCAGGCGTCGAGGCCGCACGCCTGTCTGCTGCCCGTCGTGAGGCGCTCGAACGCATGGTCGCCGATCTGGAGCTTGAGCGCGATCAGACGTCCCAGGCCTTGAGCGCGGCGCAAGAAGCCCGCCTTGCCGATGCCGCCGTGGCCCAGACCCTGCGCGCGCGGCTTCAGGACGCTGATGCCGAATTGACCGCCATGACCCTCAACCTTGAGGCGCAGCGGCGGGAGGCGGAAGAGACGCTGACCTTGCTGGCTGCAACCACGGCGGCCAAGGAAGATCTGGACGAACGCCTGCTTCTGGCCCTCAGCCTCGCCGAGACGAATGAGGCCGAAGGCGCAGAGGCCAGAGCCGCGCTTGAGGCTGCCGAGCGGACAGTGGCGGATCTCCGGGCGGAACTCGCCTCGGCGCTCGCAGCACAGCGCGCCACGCGCGAGGAGGCGGGCAGCGCACTCAGTCAGGCCGAGGAACGCCAGGCATTGCTGACCGCCGCGCGCCAGGAACTTACCGCAGAGCGCGCCATCAGCACGCAAAGCCAGCGACAGGTCGAGGTGCTCAACCAGCAAGTCGCGGCATTGCGCACGCAATTGGACTCCTTGCAGGCCCTGCTCGACGAATCTGGCGCCCGTGACATTGCAGCGGATGTTCAGATCCAGGCCCTCGGCTCGCAATTGAATGCAGCACTTGCTCAGGTCGCCTCAGAACAGCGCAAGGTTGCCGAGGAGCAACGCAAACGCGCTGAGGAACAGGAGCGCATCGCCCAGCTTGAGGCCGCCGAACGCGCCCGGCTTGAGGAAGAGGCGAAAGAGCTGGAAAATTACCGCTCGGAATTCTTCGGTCAATTGCGCAGTTTGTTGGGTGATCAGGACGGCGTGCGGATCGAAGGGGATCGTTTCGTCTTCTCGTCGGAGGTTTTGTTTGAGCCGGGCGCCGCCGATCTCTCTCCCGAAGGTCAGACCGAAATCGCGAAAGTGGCCAATATCCTGAGCAGTGTCGCAGGTGATATCCCGAGTGACCTCGACTGGGTGATCCGCGTCGACGGGCACACAGATAACGTCCCCTTGGGCGGGCGCGGCAGGTATCGCGACAACTGGGAACTCTCACAGGCCCGCGCCCTGTCTGTGGTGCGCTACATGAGCGGACAACTCGGGATACCGCCCAACCGTCTGGCAGCAAACGGGTTTGGAGAATTTCAACCGGTCAACCCCGCAAACACACCGGCCGCCCGCGCCCAAAATCGCCGGATCGAACTCAAACTGACCGAGAAATGAGCCGCCCGCGCGTGACCACCTGGCTATTTCGTCAGACGCTATCAATGGCAGGTCTGCGCGCCGTGCGATCCGCGCGTGTTCTCCGAAAAACGCTGTGCGACAGGTAAGCGTCTCACTCAGGCCAATGCCGCTGTCACACCTGGACCGCCCGTCATGCTGAACGCGATGATCGGATGGGGCAGACCGTATCGGTGATCTATAGCGGTTGACGAAATACCTGAAACATCCCGCAACACGTAGCGCGCCCGAAATCTTTGATTTCAGGCAGCGTTATGTAATTCAAGTTTTCGCATCAAGCTTCAAACAACACGGTTGCCCGGGGTGCGGACCCAACAGCGCTGCGGGGGGCAGAACCCCCCCGACAACCTCGTCAATCTGCCGTCAAAAGGGGCGGCTTCTTCTTGCTTGCGATCTGGGCTTTCTCGGGTTCGAGGATTACAATATCGATCTCGCCATCCTTTACCCCCACCTTCACGACGCCGCCCTTGGCAAGTTTGCCAAAAAGCAGTTCCTCGGCAAGGGGCTTTTTGATTTCTTCCTGAATGACGCGACCCAGTGGCCGGGCCCCCATTTTATCATCATAGCCCTTCTCGCCCAGCCAGTCAGCCGCTTGCGGGGTCAGCTCAATCGTCACATTGCGGTCCATCAGCTGGGCCTCAAGTTGCAGCACGAACTTCTCCACAACGCGAGAGATGACCTTCTTGTCCAAAGGTGCAAAACTGATTACCGCATCAAGCCGGTTGCGGAACTCCGGCGTAAATATCCGCTCGATTGCCGCCGTATCCTCGCCCTCGCGCCGATCACGGCCAAAGCCGAGCGGTGCACGGGCCGCGTCCGAGGCTCCCGCATTGGAGGTCATGATCAGGATGACATTGCGGAAATCCGTGGTCCGCCCATTGTGATCGGTGAGCTTCCCGTGATCCATCACCTGCAGCAAAATGTTGAACACATCGGGATGGGCTTTCTCGATCTCGTCAAGCAACAGGACGCAATGCGGGGTCTGATCAACCTTGTCAGTCAGCATCCCACCCTGATCAAATCCGACATAGCCCGGAGGTGCACCAATCAGACGGGAGATCGAGTGTTTCTCCATATATTCCGACATATCGAAACGGATCAACTCCACCCCGAGACTGTCCGCCAGCTGTTTGGCGACCTCGGTCTTGCCCACACCCGTTGGCCCGGCGAACAGATAGTTGCCGATGGGCTTTTCAGGTTCCCGCAGACCGGCCCGTGCCAGCTTGATTGCTGATGACAGGGCAACGATTGCATCATCCTGCCCGAAGACCTGGCGTTTCAGTGCTTTTTCGAGATCCTTGAGCGTCTCCGCATCATCCTTCGACACGGTTTTCGGCGGGATCCGGGCGATCTTGGCCACGACTGTCTCGATCTCCTTGAGACCGATTGTCTTGCGGCGCTTCGATTCCACGACCAGATGCTGCGCAGCGCCCGCCTCGTCGATCACGTCGATGGCTTTGTCGGGCAGTTTGCGATCATGGATATAGCGCGCGGAAAGCTCCACCGCCGATTTGATCGCGTCGGACGTGTATTTGATCGCATGGTGATCTTCAAAATACGGCTTGATGCCCTTCAGAATCTTGATCGCATCTTCCACAGATGGCTCCGCCACGTCAATCTTCTGGAACCGGCGGCTCAACGCGCGGTCCTTCTCAAAATGCTGGCGAAACTCCTTATACGTGGTCGATCCCATGCACCGCAGCTTGCCGCCTTGCAATGCGGGTTTGAGCAGGTTGGACGCGTCCATAGCACCGCCCGAGGTCGCACCGGCGCCGATGACGGTGTGGATCTCGTCAATGAAGAGGACGGCGTCATCATGATCCTCAAGCTCGGTCATGACAGCTTTCAACCGTTCCTCGAAATCACCGCGGTAGCGGGTCCCGGCCAGCAGCGCACCCATGTCGAGCGAATAAATGGTCGTGCCAGCCAAAACCTCGGGTGTCTCGCCGGCCACGATCTTATGGGCCAGCCCTTCGGCTATGGCTGTTTTGCCCACACCCGGAT
>CAYGUB010000090.1:0-9945 GCA_964352845.1 uncultured Rhodobacterales bacterium
CCTGAATCACGTAACACTGCCTGAATCAAAGATTTCAACGCGTTACGTGATGCGTGATGTTTCAGGTATTTCGTCAGACGCTATAGGGCATCCTGGGAAAAAGCCGCGATCACGTAGCACTGCCTGACATCAAAGATATCGGGCACGCTACGGGATTTAGGTTCTTGGTATAACGCCCTAATCGTCGAGCTTGCGCGCTTCGTCGATCAGCATGATGGGGATTCCGCCGCGTATCGGAAAGGCCAGCTTGGCGGATTTTGACACAAGTTCCTGCCGCTCCGCGTCATAGGACAGCAAGCCTTGCGTGACAGGGCAGACCAGCCCTTCGAGCATATGGCGGTCAAAACTTGGGTCAGTCACTGGATCATCTCCTCCCCATCGCCACTGCGGAGCGCAAACTCGATCAGCGTTACCAGCGTTTCGCGCCGTGTCGCCAGCGAGGGCGCCTCAAGCAGCGCCTGTTTCTCTTCAGGCTCAAACGGGCATAGCATGGAGAGCGAGTTGATCAGCAATTCCTGATCGGCATCCTTGAGGCTGTCCCAATCGGTCTGCAGATCCTGCGCCTCGAAATAGCGCGACAGGATTTCCAGAAACGCGGTCCGGTCGAACTTGCTGTCCTTCTCGGCGGGTCCGATATCTCGCCCGAACCCCTCCCAGCTGACCTCGGCCTTTCGGTAGGGGCTGAACCCCGAAATCTCCCGCTTGATCCGAAACCGCGAGATCCCGGACAGGGTGATCATGTAGCGACCATCCTCGGTCTCGGAGAACTGTGTGATCCGACCAGCGCAGCCGATGCGATGCAAAGTCGCTTTGCCGTCCGGCCCGTCATGGGGCTGGACCATACCGACCAGCCGGTCGGGCGTCTTCAGGCAATCTTCGAACATTTGCAGATAGCGCGGCTCAAACAGATGTAACGGCAGGCGCGCACGCGGCAAAAGCAGCGCGCCCGGCAAGGGGAACACTGGTACGGTTCCGGGAAGGTCGGATGAGAGTCTCATATCAGTCGAGTTAGCCCGAAGGTCCGTTCAGGCAAATATCATCGACGACAAACGCCTCCGCCCGGTCAGCACGACCGGATCCTCTGGTTTCATGGTATCGAATATCTTGAAAAGCTGCGTTTTGGCGGCGCCGTCATTCCACTCGCGATCCCGGCCGAACAGATCAAGCAGCATGTCGACTGCGCCCTGTGCGTCTCCTGAGGCGTGCAGGGCCACAGCCAGATCGAAACGCGCCTGATGATCATCGGGGTTTGCGTCAAGCTTGCCTTGCAATTCTGTGACCGGCCCGGCCTGTTCGGCCAGTGTCAAAAGCTCAAGCTGTGCCTTGGCGGTGGTCAGTTCGGCGCTGTCGGCGATATCTGCGGGGACGGCATCTATCAGGGCCTGGGCCTTGTCCTTCTCACCCAGCTCGATATGCGCGCGCACCAACCCGCCATAGGCCGCCGCATTGTTGGCATCCTCGCCCAGAATGGCTGCGAATGTCTGTGCGGCATCCACCACCGCGCCTTCCTCAAGCATCGCCTCGGCTGCGGCTATCGCCTCATCCAGCCCGCCAGTTACATCGCCGCCTCCGGCCTCAATGGTCTTTTGGACGAAGGCCTTGATCTCGCTGGGCGGAAGCGCGCCCTGAAAGGCGTCAATGGGCTGGCCTTTGTAGAAGGCGTAAACAGTCGGGATGGACTGGATGCGCAGCTGCGCCGCGATCTGCTGGTTCTGATCCACGTCGAGCTTGACCATCTTAACGGCACCTTTGGCGGCCGTGACCTCTGCCTCCAGCGCGGGGCCGAGCGTCTTGCAAGGGCCGCACCAGGGGGCCCAGAAATCAACGATCACCGGAACCTGCTGACTTGCCTCGATCACGTCCTCCATGAAGGTCGCTTCAGAGCTGTCCTTGATCGGATCGCCTTTGTCCGAAGTTGATGTGCCGCCGAGTTCCAACATGGTCGTTCTCTCCTTCGTAATCGTGCTATATATGGAAGCTTGTGAGCCAAGTGCCAAGGGGCAAGTCGCGTCTACCGCCCAACCGACCCGCAGCCGCGTTGAGGAACTTGGACGGTGACACCGCTACTGGGACCGGTATTTCAACGAAACCCCCGCAGAAAATCACAATCTGAATACGCAAGTTACAGCGTTTCGAGCGGGACAGGTACCGGGTTTTCGCAGTCCCCCCTTCTCTCGGGCGCGAAAAGCGATTGGAGATCTCTCTGTTCAAGCCTGACGCGAGTGAAGATGGGAGCATCGGTCAAACGGCTTGCTATTTTTAACAAATGATATGAACTGAGCGGGTGACTTATTAACAGGGAAAAAGCATGAAAAAACTAATCTTGGCGGCGATTACGACCGCTGCGTTCGCGTTACCGGCACAAGCCAGAACCGTGACCTATGATTTTGCTGCGGTTGAAGTGATCACCTTCGGCGAGGCCGCAGACGGAACGATTGTGGATATCGCCGGCTCTTTCGATGGTTTGACGGGCCAAATCGTGTTTGACACGACACCCTCTGACCCGGTTGCAGATTTTTTTGACCCGGATGCCGGATTTTTCGGGCCCGGGCAGATCACATTCGACCAATTCGATGTTGAATCATTTGGACTGAGCCCCAGACAGCTTGTGATTTCCAACGATTTCCAAGGCACTGACTCCGTAAGCCTGATCACGCCGGTAATACCATCCACCGACACCTTCTCACAGGTCAGCTTTATCCTGAGCAGCCTAGATGGAAGCGCGCTCTCCTCGGCGGAGCTGCCGGGCTTGCTTTCTTTGGATGACTACGAGGGCGCATCCTTGTTTCTCAACTATATCGATAACGTCTCAGGAAATGCTGAACTTTCCCGGTACGACCTGACGGAGTTGACACTTGCTCCGATCCCGCTTCCGGCAGGCGGCTTGCTCTTGCTGGGCGGATTGGTGGGTCTGGGAATGATCCGCAGGCGCGGTTGACACAACACTGTGCGGGGCCGCCTCTGGTCCCGCCATTTATCCGTCACAGATCAAAGGTCGCAAATACGGGCGCATGATCGGAGGGTTTTTCCCATCCGCGCGCATCACGCAAGACGCGGCTGCTATGGGCTGCGTTGGCGATATCGCCCGTGGCCCAGATATGATCGAGCCTGCGCCCCTTATCGGCCGCATCCCAGTCGCGGGCGCGGTAGGACCACCAGGAATATAGCTGACCGTCCGGAATATCGGCGCGGGTCACATCGGTCCAGCCGCCCGCATCCTGAACCTGCCCCAGATGCTCGACCTCGATGGGCGTGTGGCTCACGACCTTCAGCAGCTGCTTGTGCGACCAGACGTCGTCTTCGCGGGGCGCGATGTTGAGATCGCCGACAAGGATGGATTTCTGCGGTTTATCTGCGTGATAGGCGTCACGCAGCTCTGTCAGATAATCGAGCTTGTTGCCGAATTTCGGGTTCACCTCCCGATCTGCGACATCACCGCCGGCCGGGATGTAGTGGTTGTGGATAACGACACCGTTCTCCAGCCTGCCGGCAATATGGCGTGCATGGCCAAGCGTCGCGTAATCTTCTGCGCCGGCTTCCTCCATGGGCAGCCGGGAAAGGATCGCCACGCCATTGTAACCCTTCTGACCGCGCGCAACCATGTAGGTATAGCCAAGTGCGTGGAACCCCTCGACGGGGATCTTGTCGACCGGGCTTTTGCATTCCTGCAGGCACAGCACGTCTGGCGCCTCTTCGCTGAGCAGTCTGAGCACCAGCTCCTCGCGCAGACGGACCGAGTTGATGTTCCAGGTCGCAAGTGTAAATGGCATGGCACGCTCCGAATTGATCAGAAACACACCATAATCCGCAGGGCCCAAAGGTGCCAGCCCGCGTGATCGTTTTGCACCGGCGGGCCATGGGGCTCGCGGCAAAAAAATGCCCGGCACAAGGCCGGGCCAGTCCAACAGGGAGGTGTCACTTCATAACCCCGAAGTGACCAGGGGAACTAAGGAGGTAGGCGCCCTGCTCAGACGTTCAACCTGTATCCCCCACTTTCCGTAACAAGAAGGCGAGCGTTTGACGGATCTGGTTCAATTTTTTGGCGAAGGCGATAAATATGCGTCTCCAGCGTGTGCGTCGTCACGCCTGCATTATAACCCCATACCTCATGTAGTAGGATATCACGCGCCACAACACCATCCGTTGATCTGTAGAGGAATTTGAGAATATTTGTCTCTTTTTCTGTCAAGCGGACCTTTTTCTCGTCCTCCGTCATCAACATCTTCATCGCGGGCTTGAACGTATATGGCCCAAGTTGGAAAACCGCGTCCTCGGATTGCTCATGCTGGCGCAATTGCGCCCGGATACGGGCCAGAAGGACCGGAAACTTGAACGGCTTGGGGACGTAATCATTCGCGCCCGCATCGAGACCAAGGATCGTATCAGCGTCACTGTCATGGCCGGTCAGCATCAAGACAGGACATTTCACGCCTTGTTTGCGCATCAGGCGGCACAGCTCGCGACCGTCAGTATCGGGCAGACCGACATCGAGAATGACGATATCGTAGATTCCTTCGCGTGCTTTTTCCATTGCACTGGAGCCGTTTTCGGCCTCAAAGACATCGAAGTCTTCTGTCATGACAAGCTGCTCGGAAAGCGCCTCGCGGAGGTCCTCATCATCGTCTACCAGCAGAATTTTTTTCAAGTTGGCCATAGTTGTATCCCTTTGTGCTGCACTCCAAACTGGGCCTTTCGTGCTTGCCGGACAACTCACGGCGGCGTTATCTCACGGGCTCGTGTGGCGATTGACGTGATTGTTTCAAATTCGCGGCATTGCGACTATGGATGGCAGGATAATGTTACAGTTTGAACCGCATGACAGTTGAACCAAATGACCGGGAAAGGATAGCGCGGGCCCGCGCGGACCTGCGCTTGGGGCTGCCCATCGTGATTGGGCAGACGTTGATTTGCGCTGTGGAGACGTTGCCGCAGGCCCGGCTGGATGCCTTGCGGGCCGCCTATCCTGATCTGTGCCTCGCGATTTCCCACAGGCGTGCGGCAACATTGAAGGTTGCCGCCTATGACGGCCCGGTCGCACGGCTCATGTTGCCCGCAGAGCTCTCGATTGGCTGGCTTCAGGCGGTGGCGGATCCGTCGCTTGATCTTCACGCGCCGCTCAAAGGGCCGTTTCGTGGGATAAGGGATGACCAGGCAGGCCATGCGGGTCTGGGCTTGCTTTTGCTGAAGGCCGCGCAGCTCTTGCCTGCAGCTTTGATCGTCAAGCTGGATGGCGCGGTCGATCCGTCGATCAGCCGGATTGCACCTGATCTGCTGGCCGATGTTCTGGATACCTCCGAACAGCTCAACCGGATTGCCTCTGCCAAGGTCCCAACCGCGCATGAGCAGCCTCTGAAACTGCATGTGTATCGCTCTGAAATCAGTGGCGAGGATCATTACGCCATAGAGATCGGCTCACCCGACCGGAATGCGCCTGTCCTGACCCGGTTGCATTCGGCCTGTTTCACCGGCGATCTGCTGGGCTCTCTGAAATGCGATTGCGGCCCCCAGCTGCGTTGCGCGCTGCACCAGATGCATGAGGAGGGTGCCGGCGTGCTGCTCTATCTCAATCAGGAGGGGCGCGGGATTGGGCTGGCCAACAAGATGCGGGCCTATTCGCTTCAGGATCAGGGTTTTGATACGGTTGAGGCCAACCACCGGCTCGGCTTTGATGATGATGAGCGCGATTTCCGGATTGGTTCCGGCATTCTGCGCGCGATGGGGTTCGAGAGGATCCGGCTGATGACCAATAACCCGGCCAAACTGGATCGGCTGGCACAGGATGGTCTGGAGGTCGTCGACCGCGTTGCGCTTCACGTTGGTCAGACAGATCAAAACGCAGGCTATCTTGCCACAAAGGCCGCCAAATCGGGGCATATCCTGTGACACCGCGCGATATCGTTGTCACCCCTACAGGGGTTCGGTTTCATGGCCGTAATTTCCCCTGCACCATCGGGAAGGGCGGGGTTACGCGAGATAAGCGCGAGGGCGATGGCGCAACGCCTGCTGGCACGCATAGGATCACCGGCATGCTCTACAGGCCGGACCGTATGGAACGCCCGACGGATTGGGCTCTGCCGATCAGGCCTTGTGACCTGTGGTCGGATGCACCGGATGATCAGGACTACAATCACATGGTGCGCGCACCCTATCCACATAGCCATGAGAGGCTCAGCCGGTCGGATCCACTTTACGATCTGATCATTCTGACGGGGTGGAACTGGCCGGATGCCCGGCCGGGCCGGGGCTCGGCCATTTTTCTGCATCGCTGGCGCAGGCCGCATTATCCAACAGAAGGCTGCGTTGCGTTTCGGGCGGATCACCTGCTGTGGATCGCGCGCCGGATACGGCACCAGACGCGGCTGATCGTGCTTGGTCAGTAGACCCGCGCACCGAAAATAGCAGAGCCGACACGGATATGCGTGGCGCCCTGCGCGATTGCGCTCTCGAAATCGCCGCTCATACCCATGCTGAGGCCCTCAAGCCCGTTGCGCGCTGCGATCTTGGCAAGCAAGGCGAAATGTAAGGAGGGCTCCTCATCGGCCGGTGGGATACACATCAACCCAATGACCGGCAGGTCCAGCGACCGACATTCGGCAATGAAAGCGTCAGCCACGGACGGGGGAATACCGGATTTCTGTACCTCCGCGCCGGTGTTGACCTGAATGAAGAGATCAGGGCAGGTCCCAAGCTCATCGCGCAGGCGCGCGATACGTGTTGCAAGTTTGGGGCGATCCAGGGTGTGGATGACGTCAAACAGCTCCATCGCCTGTTTGGTCTTGTTGGTCTGTAAAGGGCCCAGAAGGTGCAGCTCAACACCCGCGAAACGCTCCCGAAAACCGGGCCATTTGCCCGCAGCTTCCTGAACCTTGTTCTCGCCAAAGACGCGGTGACCTTCTCGGAGCACGGCCAGAACGCGCTCATCAGGCTGAACCTTCGAGACGGCAATCAGGGTAATCTCATCCACTGCGCGCCCGGCTTTTTCGGCGCTGCGGGCGATGATCGTCTGGGTCTGAGAAAGTGACATATCAGGTTAGATAGGGTGTGGGAGAGGTAAGGCTATGCCGAAAATGAAAAGAGCAGACCGAAGCCTGCTCTTTCCAAAAAATTTGTGGCTTGCTTAGAAGCTCAGGCCGAGACCCATCGAAGCTGTCCGCGTGTCGGTACCAGCGAAGTTCTCGCCGTCGCCGTAGCCGAAGTGTACCACTGCACCGCCGCCCAGGTCATAGGCTGCTGAGACACCGAAGCCGTCTGAATCAGGGCCACCGTCTACGCTGTACTCACCGTAGTTGGCGTGGACAGAGATCGCGCCGACTGTGTAGCCGATGCCGATGCCGATGTGATCAGCGGATGCTGCGCCAATGTCCCAATCGCTGTACTGGACGCCAAGGGCAATTCCGTTTGCAAGAGTTGCAGATGCGGAGACACCCAGGATGTCGATATCTGCTCCGGCAGGGATAGCCAGGCCTTGCAGCGTGTTACCGATTGCTTCCGAAGACTGATAACCAATGCCCAGAGCAACATCGGTGCCGGCGAGGTCGAGGTTGTATTTCAGACCGATTGCATAGCCATCGTCCTGAACATCAGAGTCGTCCATCTCGACCGAGACAGCAACGCCCCAAGCGCCGGAGCTGTAGTCATAGCGCAGGATCTGGCCATCATAGGTACCGTCGCCATACGAGCCGAGGTAGCCTGCGTGGCTTGTTTCGTCATCCGCCAGCGAGCCGGGGTTGCCGACATTGCCAGCTTCCGTCAGGGCCCAGTCCAGAGCGCCGTCTGTGTCACCCATCGTCACGGTACCGAAGTTACCGGAGATGAAGATCGTTGCGCCGCCATCGTCAGCGTTATTTTGCGTCGCGGCGTTCGGGCCGCCTGTGGTGCTACCGTTACCACCTTCGTCCAGATCGACGGATGCGCCGAACTGAAGGCCGCCATCGGTCTCGCCGGACATTGTGAATGTAACGTCAATATCGGTGAAGAACTGAGCGTCGATGCCAGTTGTCTGGAATACACCCATTTCGGCACGGCCGGACAGGGCAACTTCGGCAACGGAGGCGCCAGTGAAGGCAACCAGGGCTGTCGAAGCAAAGAGAACTTTTTTCATTTTATTTGCCTCAATTGTTGATCGGTGAGTCGGGAACAACCCGGATATGAAGTTGTCTACCAGATCAATATTGCCATGGGAACGCGGGTAATGATCATCCAGTGACACTCGGCGTATTTTTGCAACGGTATGGGCCACGGCACCCAAACGAAAAAGAGCGTACAAAAATGCACGCTCTCTTCCATCAACATTTCGAACTGGATCAGAAGCTCAGGCCAAGACCCAAAGAGACTGTGTCCGTATCCACGCCAGCGAAGTTCTCGCCGTCGCCGTAGCCGAAGTGTACCACTGCACCGCCGCCCAGGTCATAGGCTGCTGAGACACCGAAGCCGTCTGAATCAGGGCCACCGTCTACGCTGTACTCACCGTAGTTGGCGTGGACAGAGATCGCGCCGACTGTGTAGCCGATGCCGATGCCGATGTGATCAGCGGATGCTGCGCCAATGTCCCAATCGCTGTACTGGACGCCAAGGGCAATTCCGTTTGCAAGAGTTGCAGATGCGGAGACACCCAGGATGTCGATATCTGCTCCGGCAGGGATAGCCAGGCCTTGCAGCGTGTTACCGATTGCTTCCGAAGACTGATAACCAATGCCCAGAGCAACATCGGTGCCGGCGAGGTCGAGGTTGTATTTCAGACCGATTGCATAGCCATCGTCCTGAACATCAGAGTCGTCCATCTCGACCGAGACAGCAACGCCCCAAGCGCCGGAGCTGTAGTCATAGCGCAGGATCTGGCCATCATAGGTACCGTCGCCATACGAGCCGAGGTAGCCTGCGTGGCTTGTTTCGTCATCCGCCAGCGAGCCGGGGTTGCCGACATTGCCAGCTTCCGTCAGGGCCCAGTCCAGAGCGCCGTCTGTGTCACCCATCGTCACGGTACCGAAGTTACCGGAGATGAAGATCGTTGCGCCGCCATCGTCAGCGTTATTTTGCGTCGCGGCGTTCGGGCCGCCTGTGGTGCTACCGTTACCACCTTCGTCCAGATCGACGGATGCGCCGAACTGAAGGCCGCCATCGGTCTCGCCGGACATTGTGAATGTAACGTCAATATCGGTGAAGAACTGAGCGTCGATGCCAGTTGTCTGGAATACACCCATTTCGGCACGGCCGGACAGGGCAACTTCGGCAACGGAGGCGCCAGTGAAGGCAACCAGGGCTGTCGAAGCAAAGAGAACTTTTTTCATCGTTTTCCCTCGAGAGATTGTTAAATTTAAACGTCAGCCCAGGTCATCCAGTCTGAGTCCCATCCTGCATCAACGCAACGACCTATCAATGCAAGGTTGTTGAGAATGTCGCGCGGTTATGCACAACGCGATGATGCACCATTGCCACAGTCACTTCACGCGCCTGCGTGCCCACAAAACAGGCCGATAAAACAGGCTCGTAAAACAGCCTGCTTCGATAAATCTTGTTCGCTGGGCCCGTGTTCGATATGACAGGCAAAACGGACCGGTCGGGGGCCACTACAGGCATGAGCAGATTTAAGTTTGTAAAATGGGTCCTTATGGGTGCCTTGGTCACCGGTGTCGCGGCATGCGGTGGGCGGGGCAGCGGGATTTTCGGCGGCGGTCAGAACGAGGTACGCCAGAATGATCCCAACGGGTTCTCCCGCGATTTCGACAGTGCCGCGCGCGCCAATGCGGTGAAAAAGGGCGACTCGGTTTTTGACTTGTTCCAGACACGCGATGACCCCAATGTCACGGTCGAGGTTAACAAATATCTGTGGAATGCGTCGCTCGACGTTTTGGACTTCATGCCCGTTCAGGCAGCGGATCCCTTCACCGGTACCATCGTGATGGGTTATGGCCGCCCGCGCGGCGGCGGGACCGCTTACCGGGCGAC
>CAYGUB010000091.1:0-9944 GCA_964352845.1 uncultured Rhodobacterales bacterium
CGCTCGGTCGTGCGTGGGCTGGCGTGGCCAAGGAGCCTGCCCGTTGTGGGGAGGCTTTCTCCTGCGAGTATCGCGTGGCTGGCGTAGGTGTGGCGCATGTCGTGGAGGCGGATGTCGGGTGGGAGGTTTGCTTGCTTGCGCAGTGCCGTCCAGCTTCCACTGATGCTTGTCATGTGCCCAGTTGCCGACTTTTTGGACGGAAAGACGTGGATGTGGCGGCCTGTGCTGATCTTAAGTCGCGCCATGGCGTCCCGGGCCGGCGCGTTGAGCATGACGTCGCGCGGGCCGGTTTTGGCGTCGCGCAGAACAAGCCGGGTTGGTTTGACGTCGGACCAGCGAAGGCTCAAGATCTCACCTTTCCGGCAGCCGGTGAGCAAACACAGGCGGATCGCTTGGGCCGCGTGCCAGTGCCGGACGCTTGCTTGATCGAGAACACGGGCCAGCTTGCGGATTTGGTCGAAGTTCAGCATGCGGCCCCGTGCGTTGCTGCGGTTCCTGCGCAATGGTGACGCAGGGTTTGGAAGGTCATGTGGCAGATGTCCCTCGGCCTTGCCCCAATTCAGGATAGTGGTGAAGTGCCCGATGGCTTGGTTCGCCCCACCGGGGCGGTGCCGGGAGTAGTTGTGGAACCAGTTGGCGATGTCGGTGGGGGTCAGATCACCGACGGGCGTGTTGCCGAAGGCGGGCAGAAGTTGCGCATCCAGATAGGCTTGGAAGGGGCCGACGGACGAAGGTTTGAAGTGTTTCGCCCGGTTTGCCATGAAGTGTGCTGAGAGTGTGGCGAAGTCCATCGTGCGGGTCCGCGTTTCCCAGAGGGGGGTGCTTGGGGCTAGCGTGGCTTCACGGGTATAGAAAGCCGCCCGGGCCGCGTCGGGGGTGAGGTCGGGCCAGTGCCCAAGGGTTATGCGCCTTGGGGTGCCGTCCATCCGTTTCACAATGACCCAGGATTTCGTGCCGCCGGGCAGAATGCGCAAGCGCAAGCCGGGACATTGTGGATCGTTGACGGCATATTCACGGTCACGGGGTTTGAGACTTGCGATATGATGCGGGGTGAGCAGGACGACAGGTTTCATGCGCGGCCTCCGGTCTGAGAGCGCCATGCGACAAGGTCACGGCGGAAGGCGATGGGGTCGAGACCCTCGCGCTTGCAGAAGTCAGTGAGGGACAGTCTAGAGGTCACGAAACGCACGAAAGACGTGCGCTTACCCGGTGCCGTCGGTTCCGCATTTGGATTGGGTGTCGGCAGTGCCTTGATCTTCTGACTTGGACTTTCATTCGGTTTCGCAAACGCCCGCTCCAAGTGCCGCCCGACACGTTCGCTCGCATCCACCACATGTGCCGTGTCAAGGTGCGCATAGCCCGCCGTCGTCTCGAGATCGCGATGGCCAAGCAGACCGCCAACAATCCGCAAATCAAATCCCATATTCACCGCCACCGACGCATAGCTGTGCCGCAAATCATGAATGCGCAGTTTTGGCCGCTTGAGGGTCTTACGCACGACCTTCCAAAGCCGTGTCATCTCATGACCAAGCGCCTTCGCATCATGGCCTGCAAATATGCCGGGTCCGATCTTTGGCAGGCCTGCCAAAAGGTCTCGTGCGGGCTTGCCGAGCCACAGGGATTTGGGTCCTGATTTCGCATCCGGCAACGCAATACGCGACCCATCCAACTGGTCCCAACGCGCCTCTTTCGCTTCTCCAGATCGGCACCCCGTGAACATGATAAATCGGATGCATGGAACAGCGCACGGGAAGGCATCGGATTGCGCGTCTAACACACGGTTCAGGACAGCATATCCATCCGCGTCGAGATACTCAGCATTGAAGTCAGATTGGTGCCGGCGCAGCCCCGCGCAAGGGTTCTTGCCAGGCTTTCTCAGACCGAGAAGTTCCGCATGCCGGACCATGCTCGAAAGCACCGCCAAAGCGCGGTTTTTGGTACCCGCAGCGCCGGGCATATCGCGCCGCCAATTGTGCACATCCATACGATCAAGCCCGGCGATCTTAATCCGTCCAAGGGCTGGAACGATCTTGGCGTGAACGCATTTTCCATGCGCCCGAAACGTGCTCGCTTTCCACTGATGCTGACAATCGAGAAGGAAGCGTTCGGCAAAATCAGCGAGGCTAATGTCGGGATCGAGACCGATCGAAGTGTCCGCCAATGCGTCCAAGATAGCCAACGCCTTTGCCCGCGCGATCTCCACTGAATAATCTGCGACATCCCCAATCGTGGGCCGCACTGTCTTACCGTTCCGTCGCGTCTGCACAATCCAAGTATGGGCCTTGCCACGTTTGCGCGCCGCGAGTTGCGGCACTTCATCATCCCAGACAAAGCTGTCCTTTGCTGGTGTCGCTAACTTTGATTCTATGTCTTTCCGTCTCTGTAGGTGAGCCATCTCGGCCTCCTCTGCTTGCAGGATACAAATCCACGCAAACCCCGGGGAAGCGCCCAGGATACGCGGGGAAGCAAAACAAACAGGGTACACTCAAACGCCGTTCAGGCTGATTTAAGTGCCAGAGTTCCAATCATTCCAGTCAGTTACCAAGACCATCACTGGCCCAACGCGAGCCCCCAAATGGGGGATAAAAGTACACACCCTAGGCAATCACGCGAATATACTTGGGCTCCGCTTTGTGGGACTACAGTGCTGCGCAGTGTGTGATAATCAGTTTTTTGTTGTGTTGCGCAGTTGTGGCAGCTCATCCCCGCCAGAGGGTAAGGGTATCGAGTGAAGAGAGTTTTCCCGAGAGGTATCTTGGGTTTGCGGACTCGCCTCGGTGACCCGCAATTCCAAGTACGCGTTGCGGGACGCCCCCAACCGCTGACCGCAACGCGACCGCCTCTTTTCATGGTTAGCGACCCCAAGTGGCCAAAGACGCACTCTATGCCCCTGAACCCGGCAGGGCGCTGTCTCCCCCAAACAACATGACCCGTATGGCCGGTCCGTGCATCAGATTGCTGTTGGGCAAATCATATCTCCAATTGACAAAAAAAGGGCGCCACAAGGGGCGCCCGTTTGAAGTTGGAATGCTCGTTTATAGCGCCTGACGAAACAAGAGCCTGATCAAAAGCGATACCTTAAAGCAGGCCATGCATGGAGGTGAAGCCAAGGAAATTGCCTCCCTGATCATGCATGGGGAAGATCATGACCTCATTGAGGAACGGCTTGCCGGATTTGGAATAATTCACGACCGTCACCGTGCCCTGTTTACGGGTCAGGACCAGCGAGCGAAACTGCGCAATCGCGCTTTCGGATGTGTCGGGACCTTGCAGAAAGCTTGGGGGCTTGCCAACACAATCGGCCAATGTGAAGCCGGTATGTTTCTCAAAACTTGGCGAGACAGAGACGATCTTGTTCTGGGCATCCGTCACCATGCCAGCGGTGTGTTTTGCGATAGACGGTCTGCGCGTGTCTGCGTCGTCTACAAACTCCGAGACATCCTCAAAAATCACCTTGCGAAGACCACCTGCGGGGCTTTGGGCCGCACCCCAATTCCGCAGCATGTGAATTGGGTTTGTGCCTCTTGCTGTGAAGATAGTATCTGAGAAAAATGCCATGTGATTCCTTGCCCGGCTCACGGGGTTACCCCTTGATTTCCAAATATAATCCGCAGGACGTCACACAACACGAGCCATCAGGCCAGGATACTCTTCAGGCGTCTCACCGGACACTTGAGATAAAACATAACAAGTAGGTGCCAAGGCGCAACTTGGCATGAATGCCTAGGCAATATTGCCTATCGCGCTTCACCCTTTAGCAAGGCGATCAGGAGCTGCGTGTCGACGCGACCGCTTCGCGCATCTGGACGGCCTTGCCTGCCATCTCGGAATAGACTGCCTCGACCCGCTCAAGGCTCAGGCGTCCGTCAGGCTTGTACCAGCTGAGCACACCATTGAGCATGGCAATCAGCGCCATGGTCGTGAGCTTCGTTTCGGCCACATCGAACACTCCATCCCGCTGACCATGGATCAAGATTGCCTCGAGCGCGCGCTCATACCGGCGGCGCATCTGTTCGATCACCGCGAAATTCTCGGGCGAGAGGTTGCGCAGCTCCATATAGGAGATAAACACCGCGTCACGCCGCTCCAGATGAAAGCGGATGTGATAGCGGGTGAAGGTCTCCAGCTGCTTACCGGGGCCGCCCTGCTTGTCCTCCGCAGCCCAACCCGCCAACACCTCTTCCATATGCTCGCGCAGAAGTTCAAACAGCAGGGTTTGCTTGTCCGGCGTATAAAGATAAAGCGCACCGGCCTGCACCCCGACCTGTGCCGCAATCTGGCGCATGGAGACAGCGGCGTAGCCATATTTGGCAAAAAGCCGTAACGCCGCCGCGCGGACCCTGGGTCCGGTTATGTCAGAATGGGATCCGGTTTTGCGTGCCATGAGGCCACAGTATCTGAACGCCCGTTCAGTTCAAGCCCCTGCTTGCCGTGCCTGTGATGACACCGTAGGGTTCCGGCAGAAATGGGACAGGACCGAGCCAGATGCGCCGCGCTATTGCCATATGCCTGATCGTTGCGGGCTGCACCCAGAACATCCCTGGGGACAACGTGCCCATTTCTGCCGCGGCCCGGGCGGCGGAGTTTCCGCAGCTTGACCCGCTCGACACGCTTTTGGCGACTGCCCGTGCCCCTTCCGACAGCCAGGCGCGCGGCGATGATCTGGACGCGCGTGTCGCCCGCCTGAAAGCGCGCGCCGCTGCCTTGCGCGGACGCGATATATTCGAAGGCCAGGAGCGGCTGAGATTGCTGCGCGCCACCCAGCGCTGATCGGACCCGTTGCGCTTGGCCGGAATCGCCGCTAACAGGCTGTCGAATTGACTTCAACCGGAGCACACCCCCATGACCGACACAATACGCCTTGGCATCGCGGGCTTGGGCACTGTCGGCCTCGGCGTCGTCAAGATCATCCGGCAGAAAGCACAGCTTTTGAGCGCACGCACAGGCAAGCGGATCGAGATTGCGGCTGTCAGCGCCCGCAGCCGGAAAGATCGCGGCGTGCCACTAAGCGACTACGCGTGGGAGCCCGACCCGCAAGCCCTCGCCCAGCGCGACGATATAGATATCTTTGTCGAGCTTATGGGCGGCTCGGAAGGTCCTGCAAAGGACGCGACCGAGGCCGCGTTGCGCAGTGGCAAGGATGTGGTCACCGCCAACAAGGCGCTGCTTGCCGAGCATGGTCAGGCATTGGCCGAGCTTGCCGAAAGCCACGGTCAGGTCCTGCGTTTCGAGGCAGCTGTCGCAGGTGGAATCCCGGTGATCAAGGCCCTGACAGAGGGGCTTGCCGGTAACGATATCACCCGGGTGATGGGTGTGATGAACGGGTCGTGCAACTATATCCTGACCCGCATGCAGGCCGCAGGTCTCAGCTATGCAGAGGTCTTCGCGGAGGCAGACGGGCTGGGCTATCTGGAGGCTGATCCTCAGCTTGACGTGGGCGGCATTGATGCTGCGCATAAACTGGCGCTTCTTGCGGCGATTTCCTTCGGGACACAGGTCAAGTTCGACGGCGTACAGCTGGAAGGGATCGAGCGGGTGTCTATCGACGATATCCATCAGGCCGCCGATATGGGCTACCGGATCAAACTTCTGGGCAAGGCGCAAATGACCCCGCGCGGGCTGGAGCAGACCATGTCGCCCTGCCTTGTGCCTGAAGCCTCGCCTCTGGGCCAGTTGGAAGGTGGCACAAATATGGTGGTGCTGGAGGCCGATCAGGTGGGCCAGATCGTGTTGCGCGGACCGGGCGCCGGTGAAGGCCCGACAGCAAGCGCGGTTCTGTCGGATATTGTCGACATTGCCCGCGGCCTGAGGCTGCCAACCTTTGGCCAGCCTGCCGAGACGCTGAAGACGGCACCGGCTGCACAATCCTCCGTACCCGCCGCCTATTACCTGCGTCTGGCGCTGCAGGACAAACCCGGTGCGCTCGCAAAGGTCGCGACGGCTCTGGGCGATGCGGGCGTCTCCATCGACCGGATGCGCCAATATGGCCACACGGAGCCCACCGCCCCGGTTCTGATCGTCACCCACACAACCACACGCGACGCGCTGGATCACGCGCTGGCCGCGCTGCCGGGGACCGGCGTGGTCGAAGGCGCTCCGGTCGCGTTACGGATCGAGCAGGTCTGACAGATGAACTGGACCGCGCCCGTCGATATCTATTGCGAGCGCATGGGGCCGGAATTCTGGGCGGAGCCCTGGAACGCGGTCTCGAACCTCGCCTTCATCCTCGCGGCATTCTGGGGCTGGTATGTGGCCCGCAAGCTGGAGGTCAACGACCGTCTCATATCTGTCCTGATCGCGCTTGCCTTCGCAATCGGTATAGGCTCCTTTCTCTTCCATACATTCGGCACCGTCTGGTCCTCGCTCGCCGATGTCATCCCGATCTGGAGCTTTGTTGCGGTCTATATCATTGCCGCCATCGTGGTGATGACGGGCACAGCACCCCTGCGCGTGATCAGCTTTGCGATCCTGGGCCTGGCCATCCTGACCGTGGTGCTTTTGGCGCTGGAGGACGGCACCCCGCGCGCAGAGCCCGACCCGTTCAATGGCTCGCTGCAATATGCGCCTGCCGTGATCGCCATGCTGGCCTTCTCGGCCCTGTCGCTTTGGCGCAAGCATCCGATCCGGTACTGGTTTCTTGCCGCGACTGTGATCTTTCTGATCTCGCTGACCTTCCGGACAATCGACATGCGGGTGTGCGAAACAATCCCGCTCGGCACGCATTTTCTTTGGCATATCCTGAACGGCGCGATGATCGCCTTGCTGCTGCAGGCCCTGATCCGGCACCAGGCGCGCGATCACACTTGATCCAGCGACCGCCCCCCGCTAAACCCCGCGCAACCGACGCCAGCCAAGGATTGTGCCGCAATGACTGCCTCCAACGAGATTTTCCAAGACCGTATGTTGTCACTGGGGCTTGCCCGTGTGTCGGAGGCCGCAGCTTTGGCATCGGCCAAACTCATCGGCCGTGGTGACGAGAAAGCCGCCGATCAGGCCGCCGTCAATGCCATGCGCGAACAGCTCAACATGCTCGATATTGCAGGCGTCGTGGTCATCGGTGAGGGGGAGCGTGACGAGGCCCCCATGCTTTATATCGGTGAGGAAGTGGGCACAGGCAACGGTCCGGGCGTCGATATCGCGCTTGACCCGCTGGAAGGCACGACGCTGACGGCAAAGGATATGCCCAACGCGCTGACGGTGATTGCCATGGGCCCGCGCGGATCCATGCTGCATGCGCCTGACGTCTATATGGACAAGCTGGCAATCGGGCCAAATTACGTGGACGGCGTCATCAACATGAATATGAGCCCGTCCGAGCGTGTGCATGCGCTGGCCAAGGCCAAGGGCGGGACGGCGGAGAACATCACCGTTTGTATCCTCGAGCGCCCCCGCCATGAAGAGCTGATCGCCGAGGTCCGCTCCACCGGCGCGGCGATCCGGCTGATCACCGATGGCGATGTGGCAGGTGTCATGCATTGCGCCGAGGCCGAGAAGACAGGCATAGACATGTATATGGGCTCGGGCGGCGCGCCTGAGGGCGTTCTGGCCGCCGCGGCGCTGAAATGCATGGGCGGGCAGATGTGGGGCCGGTTGCTGTTTCGCAATGATGATGAACGTGGACGGGCCAAAAAAGCCGGGATCGAGGATTTCGACCGCATCTATTCGCGCGACGAGATGGTAACGCAGGATGTCATCTTCGCGGCTACCGGCGTTACAGACGGCTCCATCGTCTCCGGCATCCGCCGCGAAGTGGGCTATCTGACAACCGAGACGATCCTGATGCGATCCAAGACCGGATCGGTCCGGCGCATGGTCTATCGCAACCCGACCAAGTAGGTGGACCACCCCCCGGCCTATCTGGGTGTCACGCAATCGCTGACGGGCCGCAGATGGGTCGGGCTGTCCGATAGTCAGGACCGTATGGCCGAGGCGATGGCCCAGCAGACCGCCCTGCCCCGGCCCGTGTGCCAGACGCTTGCGCGGCTGGGCGTGGCGGTTGACGAAGCGCAAGACTACCTGACCCCAACCCTGCGCGACCTTCTGCCAGACCCCTCCGTGCTGCGCGATATGGACAAGGCGGCAGAGCGGTTTTGCGCGGCTGTCACCAAATCGGAACGGATCGCGATTTTTGCGGATTACGACGTTGATGGTGGCAGCTCGGCCGCTTTGCTGATCGATTGGCTGCGCCAGATGGGGCTTGCCGCGACGCTTTATGTTCCCGACCGGATCGATGAAGGCTACGGGCCAAACGCGCCCGCCATGGCCGAGCTTGCGGCAGCACATGATCTGATACTGTGTGTGGATTGCGGCACGCTCAGCCATGATGCGCTGGCCGCAGCGCAAGGCGCCGATGTAATCGTGCTCGACCACCATCTGGGCGGGGAGACCCTGCCCCCCGCGCTGGCCGTGGTAAACCCCAACCGGCAGGATGAGGATTGCGGTCTGGGCCATCTTTGTGCGGCGGGCGTGGTGTTTTTGCTGCTGGTCGCGGCCAACCGGATCATCCGCGAGACGCGCAAACCGCCCGATCTGATGGCGATGCTCGACCTCGTGGCACTGGCGACGGTGGCCGATGTGGCGCCACTGCATGGCGTCAACCGGGCGCTTGTGCGACAGGGGCTCAAGGTCATGGCCGGACGCAGACGGATCGGGCTGCGCGTGCTGTCTGACCTGGCCCGCATGGACAGCGCGCCCACGACATACCATCTGGGCTTCCTGCTTGGCCCGCGCATCAATGCAGGCGGCAGGATCGGGGCGGCAGATCTGGGCGCACGGCTCCTGGCCACCGATCAGGCGCATGAGGCGCAGGCGCTGGCAGAACGGCTTGATGCGCTCAACACCGAGCGGCGCGAGATCGAGGCCGCCGTGCGCATTGCCGCGCTCGAGCAGGCCGAGACGCGCGGGCTTGATGCGCCGCTTGCATGGGCTGCGGGCGATGGCTGGCATCCCGGCGTTGTCGGCATCGTCGCGGCGCGGCTCAAAGAACTGAGCAACAGGCCCGCCGTCGTGATCGGCTTTGAAGGCAAGAATGGCAAAGGCTCCGCCCGGTCGGTCAGCGGCATCGATCTGGGCGCGCAGATTCAGAAACTCGCCATGGAGGGCCTGATCGAGAAAGGCGGCGGGCACAAGATGGCGGCAGGGCTCAGCCTGACCCGCGATCAGCTTGAGCCCGCAATGGCGCGCCTGTCAGAGCTGATGGAAAAACAAGGCGCCGCTGCGTTGGGACCCTCTGATCTCAGGGTTGACGGGCTGATCATGCCGCAGGCGGCCTCGCTGGAGTTGATGGAACAACTGGAACAGGCAGGCCCGTTCGGCGCAGGCGCACCGGGGCCGCGTTTTGCACTGGCCGACCAGCAGATTCTGTTTGCCAAACGCGTAGGCGAGGCGCATCTGAAGCTGAGCCTCGGCACTCGGGGCGGCCCACGCATGGAGGCGATTGCCTTCGGTGCCTTCAACTCCGCGCTCGGGCCCGCGCTCGCGGCCCATGACGGCGCGGCGTTCCATCTGGTCGGACGGCTCGATATCAACAGGTTTCGAGGATCACAAACCGTCCAGCTGAAGCTGGAGGACGCTGCACCGGCAGCGCGGACATCTTTGTCGCAGCCATAATCCGACGAATGAGAAACTTTTAGCCTTGCCAGACCCGCAGGGCTTGCCTAAATAACATTCCACGCCTCCGGTGCTCCCTTCGTCTATCGGTTAGGACGCCAGGTTTTCAACCTGGAAAGAGGGGTTCGATTCCCCTAGGGAGTACCAGAGACGTCAATTTTTCCCTGCATCGCCAGTGTATTGACTTAGTGGGTCGTCCACGAGTTCTGATTGCATAGACAAGCTTTGTTCCCTCTCCGTTTGGGTAAGTCAAAAAAACCAGTTTGCGCCAGGGTTTATGACTGTACGTCGTCAGATAATTTGGGACATCAGAGCGGGTTTTGTTTTGGAGGCTC
>CAYGUB010000092.1:0-9930 GCA_964352845.1 uncultured Rhodobacterales bacterium
AAGCGATGCTGCCGCAGCAGAGATATGGGTGACCGTGATCGCCATAGCCGCGCCACCATCAGCCGCCAGTTGCGAGCCGCCGTTGAAGCCGAACCAGCCAACCCAGAGCATCGCCGCCCCGATCATGACCATCCCGGGATTATGGGGCGGTTTGGACCGGTCGCTGCGCGCGCCCAGCATCACCGCAAGGACCAGAGCAGCCAAGCCGGCTGTCTCATGCACCACGATACCACCGGCGAAATCCTTTACTCCGACATCGCCGAAGACGCCGCCATCGGCCAGGATGCCGCCGCCCCAGATCCAGTGGACCACCGGCGCATAGCACAACAACATCCACAGGCCGGAGAAAAGCATGACGAAGCCGAAGCCGATCCGCTCAACATAGGCGCCGACGATCAGGGCGGGGGTGATAATGGCAAACGTCATCTGAAATGCGAAGAACAGAATCTCGGGCAGGTTGCCTGCCTCGGTTTGAGCCGTGATGCCCGTCAGGAATGATTTATCCAGACCACCCCACAGCCCGCTGCCGCCGCTGCCAAAGGCGATCGAGTAGCCAAGGGCGAGCCATAAAAGGCTCATCAGACATGCAATTGCGTAGCATTGCATGAAGACGCTGAGCACATTGCGGGCGCGCACGAGCCCTCCGTAGAACAGTGCCAATCCCGGCAATGTCATGAACAGCACCAAAGCTGTTGCCACCATTATCCAGGCAGTATCCGCTCCAACCATTATTCCCTCCCTTGATCCGTTTTGCGCGACAAACGCGAGTTGCAGGGCGAATAAAAGAGGCGATGACTTTGGGCTTTGGTGAAAATATTGGCGAATTTCAAAGAGCCCATTCCATGTGCGCAGTATGGCCTGATTGCACATGTTTTAGGCGCTATGTGAATTGGGTTAGGTCCTGGAAAGTGCGCTCAGAAGCAGAGCCAGAGCATGCCGGGTCGCGGCATCCCGAACGGCCTGCCTGCCGAGGGCGCCGAATTCGACCGTCTCGGAGCGCGCTTCGCCATCTCGCGTTGACAGGCCAAAGCAAACCCGCCCCTCGGGCTTGAATTCGGAGCCACCGGGTCCCGCGATTCCCGTTACAGAGACGGCCATACCGGCCCCAGACCGCGCCACAGCGCCCATAGCCATCTCGCGCGCAACCGGTTCAGAGACCGCCCCATTTTCGTCCAGGGCGCTTTGCGTGACGCCCAGCATTTCGCGCTTGGCCGTGTTGGAATAGGTGACGAAACCGCGCTCAAACACGTCTGAGCTGCCCGGAACCTCCGTCAGCGCCGCCGCGATCATCCCGCCTGTGCAGCTTTCTGCCGTCGCAAGCTGAATGGCCCGCATGCGGGCCGCGTCCAACACCTGCCGGGCCAAATCAAATCCCATGGGCAACACCGGCCGCAATCAGCACGACAGCCGCCGCCATGAGCCCGGCAATGACATCATCAAGCATCACCCCAAGAGGCGTTTGCTGACGATCCGCCCAGCCAACGGGTCCCAGCTTTGTGATGTCAAACAGGCGAAAGAACACAAAGGCCGTCAGAACCCCGGGCCAAAGGTCGATAAATGCGGCGCCTGCAAAATGCATGCCCAGAAACACCGGCATCAGCGCAAGCCATTGGCCGACCACCTCATCTATCACAATCTGCGAAGGATCATGATCCGCCGCCCCGCGTGTCAGCTGCGCAGTCGCCCAACAGCCCAGGCCAAACGCAATCGCCGTCGCAAGTATCAGCCATAGCGGGCTGATGAGAAGGCTGACAGCCCAGGCCACCAGAACGGCCGCAGCCGACCCCCAGCTCCCCGGTGCGGGGCGCAAAAGGCCCACATAGCAAAATGTCGCGATAAACTGGCTCACGGTTTGATCAGGCTTGCTGTGGCGATGCAGGCGATGCCCTCGCGTCGCCCGGTAAAGCCAAGCTGCTCAGATGTGGTGGCCTTGACGCTGATCCGCGCGGGATCAATTCCGGTAATCTCGGCCAGTCTGCCTTGCATGGCCTGCGCATGCGGGCCGATCCTGGGCTCCTCGCAGATCACGGTGCAGTCGATATTGGCGATCCGAAAGCCGCGCGACTGGGCCAGCTCGACCGCATGGGTAAGGAAAATATGGCTCTGCGCGCCTTTCCATTGCGGATCGGAGGGCGGGAAATGCCGCCCGATATCGCCTTCGGACAATGCGCCGTAAATCGCGTCCGTGATCGCATGCATCGCGACATCGGCATCGGAATGGCCAGACAGACCACGCGGATGCGGGATGGCGATGCCGCATAGCATAACATGATCACCCGGACCGAAGCGGTGGACGTCAAACCCGTTGCCGGTGCGAATATCGATCTCAGTTTGCATATGTTACCCGTCAGAATGGCCGTGAGCCGCTGGCAGGCGGCCCGCGCCGTAGCCTTTGTCTCTGCGGCCATCTTTAGGTTTTTCAATATTTCAGAGCAACGCCTTAGCGAAGATCGCCTAAATATTAAGCGGCGACGATTTTTTGTGCGAAATTGCCGTGGATTTTGTTGCCTCACCCGGAGAGCTGCCTAATTTAGCGAAAACATTGCGGGGAATTGCGCTGACCTCTTCGACTTTCATATCCAGATTTCCGTCTCCGGTCTTTCTGGCGCCGCTCGCCGGAATAACCGATTTGCCATTCCGGGACCTCGTGTCACGCTTCGGTGCGGGTCTGGTGGTCAGCGAGATGGTGGCCAGTCAGGAAATGGTGCAGGCCAAGCCGGGCATGCGCGAGAAGGCAGAGCTGGGCCTGGGCGCTGCCAATACTGCCGTGCAACTCGCCGGGCGCGAGGCCTATTGGATGGCCGAGGCCGCCCGCAAGGTCGAGGCAAATGGCGCAGCGCTGATCGACATCAACATGGGCTGCCCGGCCAAAAAAGTAACAAACGGCTATTCCGGCTCGGCGCTGCTGCGCGATCTGGACCACGCCCTGGACTTGATCGAGGCTGTGGTCGGCGCGGTCAATGTGCCGGTGACGCTTAAAACCCGGCTGGGCTGGGATGACAGCCTGCATAACGCACCAGAGCTTGCCAGGCGCGCCGCTGATGCGGGCATCTCCATGATCACGATCCATGGCCGCACCCGCTGCCAGTTCTACAAGGGCCGCGCCGATTGGGCTGCGATCCGCGCGGTCAAGCAGGCGGTCGATATTCCCGTGATCGCCAATGGAGATATCACAGATACAGGCGCCGCGCGGTCTGCATGCGCGGCCTCCGGCGCCGATGGCGTCATGATCGGGCGCGGGGCCCAGGGGCAGCCGTGGCTGCTGGCGCAGGTGAGTGCCGAGTTGGCGGGCGGCAGCGCGCCAGAGGCGCCGTATGGACCTGCCTTGGTGGATCTGGTCTCTGAGCATTATGAGGCGATGCTGGGCTTCTATGGCGCCGATCTGGGGCTGCGCGTGGCGCGCAAGCATCTTGGTTGGTATATGGATCACAGCCGCGCCGCGCCGGGGCTGCGCCGCGATGTCTTGACCTGTCGTGACCCGGCACGCGTGCTGGCTTTGCTGGCCAATGCGCTCGCGCCACAGGTGGAAGCGGCATGAGCGAGCTTCTCGATACACTGTGGATATCGCTGCCGGTGCCGGCGCTGATACTTGATCCCGACAGCCTGGTGGCCGATGTTAACCCGGCCGCAGAGACCTTCCTGAACCTCAGCGCCAAGGCCCTGAAGGGCGCGCCGGTCTGGGACCATATGTTTGTCGATGCGCCGCTGGATGAGGCCGTCATGCGCGCCAAACGCAACGAATCCGCGCTGTTTATCAATAATGTCGATGTGGGCTCGGGCGAGCGGCCGCCGGTGCAATGCAATATCCAGCTGTCCCCTCTGGTCGGCAAACCGGGCCATGTGATCATCTTGCTGGAGCCGCGCGAAATCGCGGGCCGGCTGGGGCGCGCAATGCAAACCAAAACAGCCGCGAAATCCGCCATCGGCATGGCCGAGATGCTGGCCCATGAGATAAAGAACCCGCTGGCAGGGATCACCGGCGCAGCACAGCTGTTATCCATGAGCCTGAGCGGTGACGATGTTGAGCTTACAGATCTGATCGTGGCCGAAACCCGGCGCGTCACGAAGCTGCTGGAGCAGGTCGAGCAATTTGGCAATCTGCGCCCACCGATCCGAAAACCGGTCAATATCCACGATATCCTTGATCGCGCCATCAAATCCGCCGCCGTGGGCTTTGCGGCCCATATGAAGATCACGGCGATTTATGATCCCTCCCTTCCGCCCACATTTGTCGATCCCGACCAGCTCCAGCAGGTCTTCCTCAACCTGCTCAAGAACGCGGCCGAAGCCAGCCCGCAAGGGGGCAGGATTGATCTGCGTACCTCTTATGAGACCTCTATGCGGGTCGAACGGCCCGATGGATCGCGTCAGGCGGTGCCGCTGCATGTCGAGGTCATCGACGACGGGCCGGGCCTTCCGAAAGAGCTGGCAGGCGAGATCTTCGAGCCTTTTGTATCAGGCCGCGAGAATGGCACGGGGCTGGGGCTCGCGCTGGTCTCGAAGATTGTCGTGGAACATGACGGGCTGATCGCCGTGGACACTGTCCCCGGCCGCACCGTCTTTCGCATTTCGCTTCCGGTGGCCGATCGCGCCTCGGCTGACAACCACGCTCAAACCTAGCGCAAGGAGAACGCAATATGGACGGCACAATTCTGGTTGCAGATGATGACCGCACGATCAGGACGGTCCTGACGCAAGCGCTCACCCGTGCCGGATGCAAGGTCCATGCGACCAGCTCTCTGACCACATTGATGCGCTGGGTCGAGGAGGGGCGGGGCGATCTGGTGATCTCCGATGTCGTGATGCCCGATGGCAATGGGCTGGAGATGCTGCCCGTGATCCGCGAGCGGCGTCCGAACCTGCCAGTGATCATCATTTCTGCGCAAAACACGATCATGACCGCCATCCAGGCCACTGAGGCCGATGCCTATGATTATCTGCCCAAACCGTTTGATCTGCCCGATCTGATGAAACGCTCGGCACGCGCCCTGCAGCACAAGCGCGTCACGCCCGGAGAGCGCACAGAGCCCGGCGAGCAATCGGGCGAGGAACTGCCGCTGGTCGGGCGCACCGACGCGATGCAGGATCTCTACCGGCTGGTGGCGCGCGTCATGAACACCGATCTGTCCGTCATGATCACCGGTGAAAGCGGCACGGGCAAAAGCCTGATCGCGCGCGCGATCCATGATCTGTCGGACCGACGCAACCTGCCTTTCGTGACTGCAACCCCCAATGATATGGAGGCAATGGAGGGCCCGGCCACCATCCTGAGCCGGGCGCGCGGTGGCTCGATCCTCTTTGATGAGCTGGGCGATCTCGATCTTGACGCGCAGGCGCGCGTGGTGCGCATGCTCGACAGTTTTACCGATGATGCGCCCCGGATCATGGCCACAAGCCAGCAGGACCTGTCAACGCGGCTGGATGACGGCAGCTTCCGTCAGGACCTCTATTACAGGCTTTGCGGCGTCTCTGTCGTCGTGCCTGCCCTGCGCGAGAGGGTCGAGGATATCACCTTGCTCACCGAACATTTCCTTGCCAGGGCAGAGCGTGACGGCGCGCCGTACAAGCAATTCACGGATGAAGCGTTGCAGATCTTTCGCAATTACAGCTGGCCGGGGAATGTCCGCCAGCTTGAAAACACGATCCGCCGTCTTGTCGTTACTGCCGCTGAAAGCGAGGTCGCCAAGGCTGACGTGCTCACCGTGCTGGGTCAGGAGCCCGCGATTGAGCCATTGGTGGGCAACAGGGAAGGCGACAAGCTATCGGCCTCGGTTCAGAAGCATCTGCAGCGCTATTTCTACCTGCATGGCGCGATGCTGCCGCCGCCGGGGCTCTATCAGCGGGTTTTGCGCGAAGTGGAGTTGCCCCTGATCGAACTTGCCCTGGATGCGACTGGCGGAAATCAGGCAAAATGCGCTGATTTGCTGGGGATCAATCGAAATACTTTGAGAAAAAAGATCACCGAACTCGAAATTCAGGTGACACGGAGGCGCAAATTGATGTAAAACCGCCACAGTCACCGTGGCAAAAGGGCGTCATAAGCTCACAGACCACATTAACAAGAAGTGGCAAGGCGGGAAAAGCAGATGAAAACCCTCACGCGAAATGCGTCATGGGATAGGTTGAATCATTTGCGCAGACAGCGCAGGTTTCAGAACTTTACCACCCTCGGACTGGTCGCTCTTGGGCCTGTTCTTGCGGTTTTGACCTATCTGGGCTTCGGCCCCTATGAGCTCGACCCGACCTCGCGCGGCATCCGCGCCATTTTGCTCGCTGATCTCGTCTATGTTCTGATCGTCGCCGCCCTGATCTTGCAAAAAGTCGCACGGCTGATCGCATCACGCCGGGCCCGGTCAGCCGGATCGCAGCTGCACTTGCGGCTGACAGGTGTTTTCGCGCTTGTGGCGCTGATCCCGACGGTGCTGGTGGCGATCTTCGCCGTTGTCACCCTGAATTTCGGGCTGGAAGGCTGGTTTTCCGACCGGGTGCGCAATGTGGTGGGCAGCTCGCTATCCGCCGCCCAGGCCTATGAGGAAGAGCAACGCGGCGATTTGCGCGAAGATACCAAGAGGATGTCCGACTACATCAACGGTGCCGCACAAGCGACTAATTTTGTGTCGGATTCGGAGATACGGCAGATACTTGCACAAGCGCAGGAGCAAGTCCAAAGGGGTCTGAAGGAAGCCTATATCATTGATGGCGCAGGGAACCTGCGCGCGCGGGGTGAGCGGAGTTATCTGTTTGATTTCGAGCTGCCCCCCGCAGACGCGATCCAGCGCGCCGGTCAAGGTGAGCTTATCATCATAGAGGATTGGGATAACAATGAATTCCGGGCTCTGCTGCGGCTGGGCTCAATGACGGACCGCTTCTTGTATATCTCGCGCGCGGTGGATGGCGAAATCCTGAGCCTGTTGGACGAGACGCAAGCCACAATCCGCCTCTACCGCCAGTTGGAAAATGACCGTGGCAGGCTGCTGTTTGAGTTTGGTCTTATGTATCTGGGCTTCGCAGTGATCCTGATCCTGGCCGCGATCTGGCTGGGCCTTTGGTTTGCAGAGCGGCTGTCCCGCCCGGTGGGCAGGCTTGCGGGCGCGGCGCAGCGTGTGGGCGCGGGCGATCTTGATGTGCAGGTGTTGGAATCAAAGGGTGATGATGAGATCGCGATGCTGGGCCGTTTGTTTAACCAGATGACGCGCCAGCTGAAAGGCCAGCGCGATGCTTTGATGCAAAACAACGCTCAGATCGAGCGTCGGCGCAGGTTGTTTGACAGCGTGTTGTCATCGGTCACAGCCGGGGTGATTGGCGTCGATACCTCCGGCAATACGGCGTTTCTGAATAAATCCGCGCTGCGACTGCTCAATCTGGCCGATAAGGATTACACCGACAGACCCCTGACAGAGATCGCGCCCGAGTTTGGCGCGCTGCTGGAGGAGGTCCGGACCTCAAAACAGACCTCCGCGCAAAAAGAGATCAAACTGTCGCGTCGCGGCCAGATCGAAAGGCTTCTGGTTCGTGTCGCCCTGCGCAAGTCGGAAGAGGGTGCGCCGGAAGGGTATGTGGTTGCGTTTGACGATGTGACCGATCTGGTCTCGGCCCAGAAGATGGCGGCCTGGGGTGATGTGGCCCGCCGGATCGCCCATGAGATCAAGAACCCGTTGACACCTATCAAGCTCTCTGCCGAGCAGTTGCGTCGCAAGCTGGGCGGTGTGGATGCCGCAGATCAGGGCGTATTGGAGCAATATACCGGCGTCATCATGCGCCAGACCGACGATTTGCGGCGGATCGTCGATGAGTTCTCCAAATTCGCCCGGATGCCTGAGCCAGAGCGTCGGGAGACAGATTTGGTCAAGTTGGTCAGCGATGCGGTGCTTTTGCAGCGTTCCGGTCAGCCCGAGGTCGAGATCACCCTTGATATGCAGGACGCGGCTTTGCCAGCAGTGGTCGATGAGACGATGATCTCCCAGGCGATGACGAATTTGATCAAGAACGCCGGAGAAGCCATTGAAAGTTATAAAGAAGACGGCGCGCATGACGGGTTTGCACCGCAGGTCCGGGTCACGCTGGAGGCAACGGGCGAGCAGGCCCTGATCACCATCAGCGATAACGGGATCGGCCTGCCCGAAGACCGCGCCCGCCTGTTCGAGCCGTATGTGACCACGCGCAGTGAGGGCACCGGGCTCGGCCTGCCGATTGTCAAGAAGATCGTTGAAGAGCATGGCGGAACGCTGATCCTGCAAGACGCGCCAGGCTTTGACGATACCGATCATCGCGGCGCGCAGGCCGTGATAACCCTTCCGATTGCTCAGTCAGCAATGTCGGAGCAACGCCAGATCCAAGCAACGCTAACCAGACACGTGGCCTGACCGCTGCGAGAGAATAAAAAACAAGGAGCACAAAGACATGAGTGACATTCTGATCGTCGATGACGAGCGTGATATCAGGGAGCTGATCTCCGATATCCTCAAGGACGAAGGCTATACGACGCGCCTTGCCGGGACCTCTGATCAATGCATGGCAGAGATCAATTCCGAGCCGCCTGCTCTGATGATCCTGGATATCTGGCTCAAGGACAGTTCCATGGATGGCATCGACATCCTCAAACATGTCAAACGCGACAACCCGGATGTGCCCGTCGTGATTATCTCGGGCCATGGCAATATCGAGATCGCCGTGGCTGCCATCAAACAGGGCGCCTATGATTTCATCGAAAAGCCCTTCAATATCGACCAGTTGATGGTGGTCGTGACCCGCGCCATGGAGACATCCCGCCTGCGCCGCGAAAACAATCAGCTGCGCCGGGGCGAGATCGTGAATGCCGACATGATCGGCCAAAGCTCGGCCTTCAAGTCACTGCAGAACCAGCTCGACAAGGTCACAGGCTCAAATGGTCGCGTCATGCTCACCGGACCTGCCGGCGCGGGCAAGGATGTCGCGGCGCATTACATCCACGCCCATTCCAACCGGGCCCATGCGCCGTTTGTGACCGTCAATTGCGCCACCGTGGAGCCGGAGCGGATGGAGGAGGTCCTGTTCGGCCGCGAAAGCAAGGAGCGCGGCGTGGAGCCAGGTCTGCTGGAGCAGGCGCATGGCGGGATCATCTTCTTTGACGAGGTCGCCGATATGCCGCTTGGCACCCAGTCCAAGATCCTGCGCGTTCTCGTTGAGCAGCAATTTCAACGGGTCGGCGGCAATGACAAGGTTCGGGTCGATCTGCGGGTAATCTCCTCGACCAATCGTGACCTGCAGGCCGAAATCGCCGCGGGCCGGTTCCGTGAAGAGCTTTATCACAGGCTCAATGTCGTCCCGATCCATGTGCCCGGCCTGGAGGAGCGGCGCGAGGATATCCCGACGCTGGCCGATCACTTCATCGAGATGTTCAACAAGGCGCAGGCACTGCCTTTGCGCAAGCTCTCCGAGGAGGCGGTCACGCTGTTGCAGACCATGCAATGGCCGGGAAACATTCGTCAGCTGCGCAACATAATTGAGCGTATTTTGATCCTTGGCCCCGATAAGGGCGAGGTTATGGCCAAGGAATTGCCCTCTACGGTCGAGGATGGCAGCGGCGCTTCCGCTGTAACCGGCAATATGGCCACGCTGCCCTTGCGCGAAGCCCGCGAGCTGTTTGAACGGGAATATCTGATGACCCAGATCAACCGCTTTGGCGGCAATATCTCCCGCACGGCTGCCTTTGTCGGGATGGAGCGCTCGGCGCTGCACCGCAAACTGAAATCGCTTGGCGTTGTTACCACCAACAAGGCGGGCGCGCGGCTGGCCGACCTGCTGTCGGTGACGGTGATGCTGGCGGATGCCACGCCCCGGGTGCCCGAGCCGTTGCCGCCGGGGATTGACATCGTCGCGGGCCGGATCGCCCGGCTCACCGGCTCGCTGGGCGGGTTCGAGCTGAGCGTGGACGCCTTTGCCGAGATCGAG
>CAYGUB010000093.1:0-9912 GCA_964352845.1 uncultured Rhodobacterales bacterium
GCACCTCGGAGAGGTTATAGGTGCCGTCCTCATTGACCGTATGGGTCGGATCGTCGATCAGTTTGATGTAATCAACAATGTCATGCGCGGGCCAGGCGCGGGTCATCAGTTTCTCACGCGCCTCGGCGGCATCGGCGGAGGCGCGGATGGTGGCAACGATCTCATCGACATTGGACACAGCGACGGCCAATCCGCACAGAACATGGCTCCGCTCGCGCGCTTTGCGCAGCTCAAAAGCGGTGCGGCGCGCGACAACCTCTTCGCGGAAGGCGATGAAATTGGTCAGGAAAGAGCGCAGGGTCAGCTGTTCGGGCTTGCCGCCGTTGAGCGCCAGCATGTTGCAGGCAAATGACGTCTGCATCGGGGTGAAACGGAAGAGCTGGTTGAGCACAACCTCCGCAGTCGCATCGCGTTTCAGCTCCACCACGACGCGCACGCCGACGCGGTCGCTTTCATCCTGCACATGGGCGATGCCCTCGATCCGCTTGTCGCGCGCCGCCTCGGCGATCCGTTCGATCATCGTGGCCTTGTTGACCTGGTAGGGGATCTCGTCGATCACAATCGCAAAACGGTCTTTGCGCAGCTCTTCGATATGGGTCTTGGCCCGCACAATGACCGAACCGCGCCCCTGCGTGTAGGCCTTGCGCGCGCCGCCACGGCCCAAAATGATCCCGCCAGTGGGGAAATCCGGGGCGGGGACATATTCCATCAGGTCTTCAGGTTCCAGATCGGGGTTTTCGATCAGGGCCAGCGTCGCATCCACAACTTCTGTCAGGTTATGGGGCGGGATATTTGTGGCCATACCGACGGCAATGCCGCCAGCCCCATTGACCAGCATATTGGGATAGCGGGCGGGCAGGACGGTGGGCTCGGATTCCTGACCATCATAATTGGGCTGGAAATCGACCGTGTCCTTTTCGATATCGCCCGTCAGGGTGCGGGCGACCTTGGCCATGCGCGATTCCGTGTAGCGCATCGCGGCCGGGTTATCGCCATCCATCGAGCCGAAATTGCCCTGACCATCAATCAGCGGCACCGACATGGAGAAATCCTGCGCCATCCGCACAAGACTGTCATAGATCGCACTGTCACCATGCGGGTGGTAGGAGCCCATGACATCGCCCACTGTCTTGGCCGATTTGCGGTAGGGCTTGTCGAACGTGTAGCCCTTCTCATACATCGTGTAGATGATGCGGCGATGGACAGGCTTGAGCCCGTCACGCAAATCGGGGATCGCGCGCGAGATGATGACCGACATCGCATAGTCAAGAAACGAGGTCTTCATCTCATGGGTGATGGACACTTGCGGTCCGTCATATTCCATGCGCTGAGGCGTGTTTTCTTCGTTATCTTCTGGGGTCTGAGGCGTGTCGTTCACGTCTGTTCCGATCTTGGCGTTGGCCGTCCATATTTTGTTTGGGATTTTATACCCTATCCTTCATCTGGTATGCAATGGGCGGCTGGTCCCCGGGGCCGTCCGGTGTGTTTTCATCAACGGACTGTTTTCATTGATTTTTACGTATTTAGTGAGATCATGGGCTCATCAGAGTTTGTTGAGAGGTAAATATGGGCCGCGATGAGACCGAATTGATGCTTGCCGGATACGGGCTGACCACTGCCGAGATGTGCTTTCGGATGCCCGATTTCAAAAGCGTTTTGAACACATTCACCTGGCAGGAATATGATCTCGCCCCCGACTATCCGCGCCTGTTCAAGTTTATCGAGTTCTGGCAGGAACAGCTTGACGGGCCGCTGCATTCGGTACGGTTTTCACATCGTAAACTGATCGCGCCGGGGCAATGGCGCAACGTGGTCGGAGAGATCAACCTGCATTAGACCGTGCGGCTTTCACCCAGATGAAAACCAGCAGCAGCGAAAAGGCCGCGTTCCAGCCGGCCATGGAGATGCCGGCGAGCGACCAGGCGATCTCGTCGCACATCACGATGGGGGCTGCGTCCTCGGTTGACAAAAGATCGGCGCCGGACAGGCCCGACAGGCTGCCGCCGCCCGAGCAGCTTGAGGGTCCCTCCCACCAGGCTTGCTCGACGCCCGCGTGATAGAAGCCGATCCCGGCTGTAGTCGCAGCCGCAACGGCCCCCATCCACGCAAAGCCGCGTTGCCCGGTGGCGAGAATGGTCAGCCCGATGACGATGGCCACAGCGTGCGGCCAGCGCTGCCACAGACACATTTTGCATGGCGCATAGCCAAGCGCCTGAAATATGTAGGCCCCCGCCAGCAACGCGGCCGAGCCGCCAGCCGCCAAAAGGACAGACCGTCTCATATCAGCTTGATCGCGGCAAACCCGCCCAGAAGAAGAAGGACGAAGATCGTGAAGGCGATCCCCAGACGCCGTTCGATAAAGTCGCGAACCGGCGCGCCGAATTTCCACAGCAGAGCCGCCACGATGAAAAACCGCAGGCCGCGCGCGATGACAGAGGTCACCATGAAGGTCATCAACGGCATGCCGGTCCAGCCCGACATTATGGTGATGACCTTATAGGGGAAGGGGGTCAGTCCCGCGATCAATACGGGCCAGAAACCCATATCGTTAAAGCGGGTGTTGAATTCCAGCGCGCGGTCGGCTTTGCCCAGGGCCTCGAGGATCGGCTGGCCGATCGCCTCGAAGAAGAACGCGCCGATCATGTAGCCAAACAGCCCGCCAAGCACCGAGGCGACAGTGGCCACGAAGGCAATCACGAAGGCCTTGGATGGGCGCGCCAGGATCATCGGGATCATCAGGATGTCCGGTGGGATCGGGAAAAAGGAGCTTTCCACGAAGGCTACAACCGCCAACGCCCAGAGTGCGTGAGGATGTGCCGATAGCGACATCGTCCAGTCATAGAGACGTTTGAGCATTTGCAGGTCCGTGATTGTTTGCGCTATGCAGCATATCAGGGGCTTGCTGGTCAAGCCAAAGCGGGGCTGCAAGGGGGATATCTGATGCGCTGGCGAGGAAGACGGGGGAGCAGCAATATCGAGGACCGCCGCGGGCAGCGTCGGGTGGGCCGTGCTGGCGGCATTGGCGGTGTCGGCATGGTTGTGATCCTGCTCATCGGCTATTTTCTGGGCGTGGACGTCACACCCTTGCTGCAAGGCGGTGGTCTGGGTTCCGGCAATCAGCAGGTTCAGTCTGCAGGCGAGGTGTCCGAGGCGGACAGGAATGCGGGGCAGTTTGTCTCCGTCGTTCTGGCAGACACCGAAGAGATCTGGACCGAGATCTTTCGCGATCAGGTTGGCCAGACCTATACCCCACCGGCATTGGTGCTCTTCTCCGGGGCCACGCAAAGTGCCTGCGGCGGGGCAAGTGGTGCATCTGGCCCGTTTTACTGCCCGGGTGACAGGAAGGCTTATCTCGACACGGATTTCTTCTCGACCATGGCGCAGCGTTTGGGTGCGGGGGGTGATTTCGCCGCAGCTTATGTGGTGGCGCATGAGGTCGCCCATCATGTCCAGAACGAGCTGGGTATCCTCGGGCAGGCCAATCGCATCCGCGCGCAGGTCTCTCAGGCTGAAAGCAATCTGATCTCGGTGCGGATAGAGCTTCAGGCTGATTGCTTCTCGGGCATCTGGGCGCGCTATGCGCAGGAGCGGTTCGGCTCCATCGAGCCGGGCGATCTGGAAGAGGCGATCAACGCTGCCCGGCAGATCGGGGACGATACGTTGCAGCGCAATGCGGGCAAGCGGCCCAATCCGCATACCTTCACCCATGGCACGTCAGAGCAAAGACAAAGATGGTTTGCGACGGGCTATCAGCAGGCCAGTGTTCCGGCCTGTGACACGTTCAGCACAGACAGGCTCTAGCCATTGATCAATGCCTCTACGGCGGCGGTGATGGTCCGGCCCGTGGGGTTTGTGCCAGCGCCCCAAGTCGCGGTGACTTCGCCCTCGGGGCTGAGCAGGATCTTGTTGAAATTCCAGGACGGCTCGAACCCGGTCTGCGCGCGCACCCAGGCATAGAACGGATGCGCATCCGCACCTGTGACCTGCGTGATCTCGGTCATGGGCAGGTCGAGCGCGTAGTTGATCTCGCAGAACTCCTTGACCTCCGCCTCGGTGCCGAGTTCCTGCGCGAAATCATCAGACGGGACCGCCAACACCACCAGCCCCGCATCGCGGTAGGTTTCGTAGATTTGCTGCAGGTCGCTATATTGATCGGTAAAGCCGCAGAGTGACGCGGTATTGACCACCAAAACCGGCTGGCCACGCCATGCGGTCAGGTCAATCTCGCCCCCATCTATATTGTCAAAAGTAAAGCTGGCCGCCGGCGCCACGGCGGCGAGGCTGAGCGTTACTGCAGTGAGGATCATTTTCATCGGGTCCCGCCTTTTCATCATGCATGAAAGATAGGCGGGCGGGCGCGGCTGTCAAAAAATGCGGCAAAGAACGGCCCAAAGAAATTGGGTCGAACCCTGCGCCGTCGATTGACCTTTGCGCCGCCTCTCGCTACATCCCCGCTACCCACGATGGCGATCTACCGCGCTATCGGATCTATTGGGCCCGAGTGGCGGAATTGGTAGACGCAGGGGATTCAAAATCCCCCGCCGCAAGGCTTGTCGGTTCGAGTCCGACCTCGGGTACCACTCTGACCTGTCTTTGCCATTGTCTGAGGCGGGTTTCCGACGCGGGTCGTTTGTCGGGCGGCGACAAGAGATCTTCTATTCGCCAGTTACTGCCGGTTTCATTGCTTCGCCACAATTGAGCGTTTTGCCGCCTCCCCGAATCGGGGTTTGCGCCTTATTGATCGGTATTTGACGATTGTGGCGACAGAGTTGGGTAATTGTTTTGAAAATGTCTACAAAACCGCGAGTTTTGTGAGCGATAGGCTGCGGGTCGTTTTTTGGGTTCGACTCAAATTTTTCAAACAAAAGGGCGAGGTCATGGCCAATTTCTTAATTTCGGGTGAACTGTTTCGCGTTGATATCGCGATGGTTGCAAAGCCGCCGCGCATGCAGCTTTGGCCGATGCGCCGTGCTACATGGCTTGGCCTCGGGTTGATCGAGATCGGATCAGGGCCATCTGCACGCACATACGCATCCGCGCGCAGGGCCTAAGGTTCTGAAAATAAATTAAATACGTGCAGCGCCCATGCATGGGGCCCTCTGCGCCATCATATAGGAAACGTGCGGTCTAAGGTGGGCTCTTTCGCTCCGGCAGGCACGTCATGGTTTTGGATGGAAACCGAAACGGTCCGTTTCCTGCCCTGATTTCGACAAATTTCATTTTGGCAAACGGCCGACTATGGGTAATTTGCCTTCAAGCCCATCTGGGGGGCGACGAAAGGCCATGGGGCGGCCGCACAGTTTTGTATCTGGATGGATACAGGAATGAGCGACGAGCAGATCAGCGCCCTCGGAACCCCCGATAGCTGCGCCCGACTGCCGTATCAGGTCCCGCCGGGATGCTCACCCTGATCCAACGCGATATGCGCTGAGCGACCGCGACCGACCGTTCGTTGCTTCCTTCGAGGACTTTTTTTGAATGGCGGTGCTGCGTCTGATGCCCATGTGATCCTGCAGCGACATGCGGATCGGATCGAAAGGCTCCGCCACGTTCAAAGCGTATGGTCCGGCGCGTGCCGGGCATGTTGAAACCCATGGGAGGCGTGTGTGCCTGATACCATTTTAACATTTGACAACCTGGAGACAGGCGAAATTGTTGGTGATCAGTTCGCGTCTGATGGGGTGACGGTGCGCTCCGCCGACCCTCAGACACCTCCCATGGTTTTTGATACGGCCTCTCCGACCGGCGGCGACAGTGATCTGGCGACAGATAATCTCGGCAAAGTTCTGATCCTGTCAGAGGATGGTGACGGATCAGATCCCGATGATAATGCGACCGGCGGAATCTTGATTTTCGACTTCGCGGCACCTGCCTATCTGGTGCGATTTACCGTGCTTGATTTTGAGAAACGCGGCCTTGTCCGCCTGTTCGATGCGGATGATAACAGCTTGGAAACGCTGACAATATTTCCGACCGGGGATAACGGGCAATCTGAGATCGTGATTGAGAAGGGTGGCGTGTCGCGCATGGAAATTGAGTTTTCGAGCTCGGGCGCGATCGACAATCTGGTGTTCAATCTGCCGCGCGGCCTTGATGGAGAGGTGGCTGGTACCCCTGGCGATGATCTCATCGACTTGTATTATACCGGTGATCCCGAGGGCGACCGCATTGATGCGCAGGACGCTTTGTTGCCCGGGGAATCCGGCGATGACGATATCGTAAAGGCTGGCGACGGGGATGACCTCGTGAAGGCGGGTCTGGGCAATGACGATGTCACGGGCGGCCTTGGCAATGACACATTGCGCGGTCAGGATGGCGATGACCGTCTGGCAGGTGGGCTGGGCCATGATGTCCTCAAGGGCGAAGAAGGATCCGACCGCGCCTTTGGTCAGGCAGGCGATGATGTCATCATCACCTCAAGCGGCTCAGAGAGCCCTGATATCGGCTATCCCGGCCTGTTTGCCGCTGACAGCGACCCGAATGACGACATGGATACGGTCATCGGTGGGTCGGGAAATGATACGATTCTGACCGGTGACGATGCCGATTACATTGAAGGCGGGCGGGGCGACGACCGGATAAATGCGGGCGTTGATGCAGACACGATTTTCGGCGATGAAGGCCGTGATAGAATCGTTGCCGGCGAGGGGGCTGACACCGTTTACGGTGGCGCTGGCGACGATACCATCCATGCGGGTATTGACCCGGCGTTGGGTTTTCCCGATAATCTGCATCGCGAAGACGATACGGACGATCTCGTACCGCAGAATGAGCGGGATGTTGTGTACGGCGGAGATGGCGACGATCATATCTTCGGCGCGGACGACTCAGACCAGCTGTATGGCGGTGCGGGGAATGACCGGATTTATGGTGGTTTCGATGGGGACGAAATCGATGGCGATACCGGAAATGACACACTCGTGGGTGGCGAAGCTGCCGATACCCTGTCGGGCGGCGACGATCGGGATCTCTTTTTGGTTGGGTCCCGTGATGAGGGAGCGGGAGATGTAATTGATGGCGGTGCCGGTGGCGACGATGTCGACACGCTTGATCTGTCGGGCGCCGGACCCCTAAGAGTAGTCTACACATCCTCTGACCTTGAGGACGGATATGTAGAATTTGTTGACGGTAGCGGAGAAGTAGTCACCGGTACCCTAACCTTTAGCGAAATTGAGAATATTGTGCCCTGTTTTACACCTGGAACTTCTATTGCAACGCCTCGTGGTGAAATCCTTGTCGAAGACCTTCAGGTCGGAGATACCGTAATCACCCGCGACAACGGCATTCAGGAAATCCGTTGGATCGGCGCAAAACGCATGGATGGGCGTGAGTTGCAGAACAATCCGCATCTGCAACCCGTTCTCATGCAAAAAGGTAGCCTTGGCAATGGGTTACCGGAACGCGATATGCTGGTCAGCCCGAACCATCGCATGTTGGTGGGCAATGATCGCGTAAGCCTATACTTTGATGAACACGAAGTGTTAGTGGCAGCGAAACATTTGTTGAACCCAAAAGCGGGCGTTCAAACTATCAATTCCATGGGAACGACCTATATACATTTCATGTTCGACAAGCATGAGGTGGTCTTGGCCAATGGCGCTTGGACAGAGAGTTTTCAGCCGGGCGACTATACCTTGAAGGGTATGGGAAACGCCCAGCGTAACGAGATCTTCGAGCTTTTCCCCGAGTTGCGCGAGCAACAGGGGCAGGCGGCCTTCGCATCTGCGCGGCTTACCCTGAAAAGGCACGAAGCTAAGATGCTGTTCCGCTAGCGGAGCAGTATCCGTCGCCTTGGAAGGGGCGTACGGGGGGTAACGAGTACCGGGGTCGCTTGCAAGAGCGGCCCTTTTTATTTTTATTGGGGGCCTGCTTTGTGTTTTGCCTGCGCGGCTCGCCACTCTTGCCAATCCTTTGGCGTATCGAGATCGAGTGTCGCGTGGGTGCCGGGCAGGGTTACAAGCTCAACATTATGAATGTGGCGTGCAATGACAGGCTTGCCGCCCTCATCGCCCGTCAGCTGCATCAATTCCTCAAAATAGGCGCGGGGAAACAAAACGGGATTTCCGGGTCGCCCCGATGGATCAGCGGCGCGGATAATCGCGACCGGGTTGACCATATGCGCTTGGCGCAAGGCATCGATATCGGATCGCGTCACCTCTGGCATATCCGCAGGAAGAAACAGCGCGGCACGACACCAGCTGGGGACTGCCGCCACAGCCGCCTTGATCGACGATGACAAACCTGTTGCCGCCTCCGGGTTGAAGACAATATTTGCCTGTAACTTCTCCATCGCCTCGACCCGCTCAGGACGGTCACAGGGCAGCACGACAATTCGCTCGGAACTGCCATGCCCGCATTCGGCAAGCACATCCCAGCGATTGACGATCAGCGGGACGCCATTGACCCGTTCCATCAATTTGTCGCGACCGCCCATGCGCGAGGACGCACCGGCTGCCAGCAAGACGCAACAGACGCTCAATGCACTGCGGTTTTGGAAAACAGGTTGATGACGAGAATCCCTCCGAGGATCAGGACCATGCCAAGGATAGCGGGCAGATCAAGTTTCTGGCCGAAGACCAGCCAGCCAATGATCGCAATCAGCACAATGCCAAGCCCGGACCACATCGCATACATGACGCCGACCGGCATGTATTTCAGCGTCAGGGCGAGCAGATAGAAGGAAATCGCGTAGGACATCACGACGAGCAGCGAGGGCCAGAGCTTTGTAAATTGCTGGCTCGCTTGCAAAGAGGTCGTGCCGATCGTTTCCGCAATGACGGCCAGTATGAGAAAAATGAAATGCTTGGGCATCAGGCGGCGCTCTCCTTTGGAATATCGTCAAAATCATAGCCCAGAAGATCAAGGTCCCGCGCATGCCGCGGGGCGATCTTGTCGATATCTACGGCTTTGCAGAAGCTGCGGTAATCTTTGGTATTGGAGACTTTTTGCGTGTCTTTGGCAAGCTGATCTGCAGGCTCAAATCGCTTTGGGGTGCGCGCAAATCGGCGCGCCCGCCACCGTTCGGCCTATGGCCAAACATCGCGGGCAGACCCGTTCGACCGAAGAGTTTTTCGGCAAATATGCGGGGTACCTGCATCTTGCTTGCCCGATCTACATCGCCTTGTTCAGGTTCTCGTCGATCTTCTCAAGGAAGCCCTCGGTCGTCATCCAGCGCTGATCGGGGCCCACCAGAAGGGCGAGATCTTTCGTCATGAAGCCGCTCTCGACTGTGTCCACGATCACTTTCTCCAGCGTCTCGGCGAATTTCATCAACTGCGCATTGTCATCAAGTTTGGCGCGGTGCTTCAGCCCGCCGGTCCAGGCATAGATCGACGCGATGGAGTTGGTGGAGGTCGCCTCGCCCTTCTGATGCTGCCGGTAATGGCGGGTCACCGTGCCATGGGCGGCCTCGGCCTCCACGATCTTGCCATCAGGCGTCATCAGTTGCGAGGTCATCAGCCCCAAAGAGCCGAAGCCCTGAGCCACGGTATCGGACTGCACATCGCCATCGTAATTCTTGCATGCCCAGACAAAGCCGCCATTCCATTTCATGGCGCAGGCGACCATGTCGTCGATCAGGCGGTGTTCATACCAGATGTCTTTCTGTTTGAACTTCTCGGCGAACTCGGCGTCGAAAATCTCTTGGAACAGCTCCAGAAACCGTCCGTCATATTGCTTGAGGATGGTGTTCTTGGTGGACAGATAGACCGGCCAGCCCAGATTGAGCCCGTAATTCAGCGAGGCCCGAGCAAAGTCGCGGATGGACTCGTCGAGATTGTACATCCCCATGAACACACCTGAGGCAGGGGCGTCGAAGACCTCGCGCTCGTCAACCGTGCCATCCTCGCCCACAAATTTCATCGTCAGCTTGCCCGGGCCGGGGAATTTCATATCGGTCGCTTTATACTGATC
>CAYGUB010000094.1:0-9893 GCA_964352845.1 uncultured Rhodobacterales bacterium
GATGCTGGCGCGGGTGCTGGGGCAGATCAAATATGGGGGCTCCGTGGCTGCTGTGGGTCTGGCCGGAGGCGCTGGCCTGCCTGCAACCGTGATCCCGTTTCTTCTGCGCGGCGTGAACCTTCTGGGTATCGATTCCGTCATGCAGCCCTATGACAACCGGCTTCGCGCCTGGGAGCGGATCGCGAAAGATCTGCCGATGGATAAGCTTGAGGCGATGATCCAACCCGCAACGCTTGGCGACCTGCCAAAGCTGGGCGCCGACATCCTTAAAGGCCAAGTAAAAGGTCGAGTCGTCGTGGACGTAAATGCCTGATCGCCACCCTGCGCCGCTAATGGGCCGGGAATGCGCCCCGATACCGCCTGTCGGCGCGCGCCATAAGGCTCTGAATACTTGGTATTTTTCCTGTAGCCGCGGGTTTTGATCGCTCAGGCGGTTGGTTTTTCTTGTCCGGGACCGGCCATGGGCTCTACGCTGGTTCCACAAATCACAAGAAAAACAACAGGGAAATCTGTAATGGCTGTGAAACCTCCTCTCACAGACCTGCCGATAAAAACCGCCAATACCGGTTTCTATCGGGGGTTTAGTGTCGATGTGACGATCGTCAGTAAGATCATCATCGGCGCACTCGTCGTCTGGGCGATTGTTTGGCCTGACTGGGCGGGCAAAGTTCTGAGCGCTTGGAACACCGTCATTCTGGCCAATTTCGCGGCATGGTATATCTGGACCGTCGCGTTCTTTATCGTCGTTTGTATCGGGCTTGCGCTCTGGCCCGCAGCGGGACGGCTAAACCTTGGTGTCGATGGAGAGAAGCCGGAATTCTCGAACTTCTCCTGGTTCTCGATGATGTTCGGCGCGGGGATCGGCGTGGGCATGTTGACCTGGGCCGTGGCCGAGCCGGTGACCCATTTCGGCAGTAATCCCGAGACGATCATGGGGATGACGACGGAGAAGGGCGCGGACAATATCCGCATGGCCTATAAATGGTCCTTCCTGCATTGGGGCTTTGGGGCCTGGGCCTGCTACGCCATTGCTGGCCTTTCGCTGGCCTTTTTCAGCTACAGGCGCGGTCTGCCGCTGACGATCCGCTCGTCCCTGACGCCGCTCTTTGGCAAATCACTTTCCGGTCCGCTGGGCCACGTGATCGATATCGTGGCCGTGGTGGCGACGATCCTGGGTGTCGCGCAGACGCTTGGCTTTGGCGTGGATCAATTCGTGGCCGGGCTCACCCGGATCGGCATTGGTGGGCTTGTTCATGCGCAGGGCGCTGTTGATGCGGCGGGCGACTCCATTGCCGGATCGGCGAGCACCTTCGGCATTATTGTAGCCCTCTTGGTGATCATGGGCGCCTCGACGCTTTCGGCGCTGTCGGGTGTCGGCAAAGGCATCAAGTGGCTGTCCAACATCAACATGGTCCTGTCGATCATCCTGCTGGGCTTTTTCATCATCTTCGGCGCGACCTTCTTTGGCGCCTCGGCGATGGTTCTGGGCCTGTGGGACTATCTGCTGGCATTGCCGCAGCTCAGCGTCAACGTCTGGAAATCGGACGGTGTCGAGGGCTCCGAGGCATTCCTGCTGGCGCAATGGCAGGGCTGGTGGCCGGTCTTCTACTGGGCGTGGTGGATCGCATTCGCACCTTTCGTGGGGCTTTTCCTTGCGCGTATCTCGCGCGGGCGGACCATCCGCGAATTTGTGCTGGGTGCGATGATCGTGCCTGCGCTGATGTGCTTTGTATGGTTTGCCTGGGCCGGTGGCACAGCGATTGATCTGGAGCTCAATGGCGACGCCAATGGCGTGATCTTTGATGCTGGAAACGGCGACAAGATCTTCGCGATGACCGAGTTCATGCTGGCCCCGATCTCCGAGGCCCTGTCATGGGGCATGGCGGTTCTGATCGTTGTGCTGCTGATGACCTTTCTGGTCACCTCGGCCGACTCGGCTGTGCTGATCGTCAACACGATCAACGCGGCTGGCGATGAAGGCCCGAAAGCGCGTCCGCATATCCTGTTTTGGGGGGCCGCCCTTGGGATGGTTGTAGCGGGGCTTTTGATCTCCGGCGGGACATCGGCCATTCAGACGGCCATGGTGATCGGCGCTTTGCCTTTCTCGGTGGTGATGGTCTTGATGTGCGTGTCGCTGATCAAGGCGATCTGGAACGATGGCAGACGCGAGGCGGCTGGGGTTCCGGCGACCATCGACGATATCGCCGCAACGCCTGCTGAGTGAGCTGAGCTGAAGGCGCAAGAGGGGGTTGCCCCATTGCACCCGTCGAAAGCCCCGGTCAAACTGCCGGGGCTTTTGCTTTTGAAAGGGTGGCTATGTCCCAGCTGGATATCGATTTCGTGCGCGCGCAATTCCCGGCCTTCGAGGTGCCGCAATTGCAGGGGCAAGCGTTCTTTGAGAATGCCGGTGGCTCTTATGCTTGTCGCCCGGTGATTGATCGGCTGACGCGGTTTTATACCGAGCGCAAGGTGCAGCCCTATGCGCCCTACGGCGCCTCAACGCTTGGCGGCGCAGAGATGGACGAGGCGCGGGCGCGGCTTTCGGCCCTGATGGGCGTGACACCCGATGAGCTGTCCTTTGGACCGTCCACCACGCAAAACACCTATGTGCTTGCGCAGGCCTTCCGGCAATGGATGCAGCCCGGCGATGCGATCATCGTTACCAATCAGGATCACGAGGCCAATTCCGGCCCATGGCGCAGGCTGGCCGAGGAGGGGTTCGAGCTGCGCGAATGGACCATTGATCCTCAGACGGGCAGGCTTGACCCCGCTGATCTCGACAATTTGCTGGATGCGCGCGTCCGGCTTGTCTGCTTTCCGCATTGCTCCAACGTCGTGGGAGAGATTAATGACGTCGCCGCAATCTGCGCCCAGATCCATGGGGCAGGGGCTGTGGCCTGCGTCGACGGGGTGTCCTACGCGCCGCATGGCATCCCCAATATCGCGCAGCTTGGCGCCGATATCTATCTTTTCTCTGCCTACAAGACCTATGGGCCGCATCAGGGGATTATGACGATCCGGGCCGATCTTGCGGCGGCGCTGCCAAATCAGGGCCATGTGTTTAACGCAGGCAGCCCCTATAAGCGCTTCACCCCCGCCGGACCCGATCACGCGCAGGTCGCGGCCTGTGCGGGGATGGTGGACTATATCGACGCGCTGCATGCGCACCACTTCGCGCCCGAGACCGCTGCGGCTGCACGGGGCACGCAGGTCCATGACCTGATGCGCGCGCATGAGGCCCAGCTGTTGCAGCCGTTGCTTGATTATGTTTCGCAGAAAAACTCGGTCCGGCTGATTGGCCCTGCCGATGCAAACCACCGCGCGCCTACGGTGGCGCTGGCATTGCAAACCCGCGCAGAGGAGGCGGCGGCGAAGCTTGCACAGCGCGCGATCATGGCCGGTGGCGGCGATTTCTACGCAACCCGCCCGCTTTCGGCGATGGGGGTCGATATGGATCGCGGGGTGCTGCGCCTGTCCTTTGTGCATTACACCAGCCGCGCAGAGCTTGACCAACTGCTGGAGGCGCTAGATAGCGTTTTGTAGCGGGGGCCTATGACTGAGCAATCACCGATTATCTTCTGGCTGAGGCGCGATCTGCGCCTGAGCGATCACGCAGGTCTGACGGCCGCCGCTGCGACGGGCAGGCCAGTTATTCCGGTGTTCTTGTTTGATGAGGTGATGGAGACCCATGGCGCCGCCCCGCTTTGGCGTCTTGGCCTCAGCGTCGCCGATTTCGCGCAGCGTCTGGAGGCGATCGGCTCGCGGCTGAGCCTGCGCAAAGGCAAGGCGCTTGACTGCCTGCGGGAGCTGGTCTCTCAGACCGGTGCGGGCGCTGTCTGGTGGTCGCGCGCCTATGACCCCGATGCAATTGCCCGCGACACAGCTCTCAAAGCGGCCCTGTCTGATGACGGTGTTGAGGCGCGCAGCTTCACCGGCCATGTGCTGTTTGAGCCCTGGACGGTCGAGACCAAGACCGGCGGGTTCTACAAGGTCTTCACGCCTATGTGGCGCGCTGTGCGCGACCGCAGACTTGACGCCAGCCTGCCCGAGATCACCGCTTTGCGCGCGCCTGACAACTGGCCTGCCAGCGACAGGCTTGAGGATTGGCAGCTTGGGCGCGCCATGAACCGGGGTGCCGGGGTCGTGGCCAAATATGTCTGCGTGGGGGACGTCGCTGCCAAGAGGCGGCTGGATAGGTTCATGGAAGACAGGATCGCGGACTATCAGGCCGCCCGTGATCAGATGGCGATGCGGGGCACATCTGGCCTGTCTGAGAACCTCACCTATGGCGAGATCAGCGCACGCAGCTGCTGGCATGCGGGCTGGAAGGCGCTCGACGCCGGGAAGGCGGGCGCGGAGACTTTCCTCAAGGAGCTCGTCTGGCGCGAATTCGCGTATCATCTGGCCTTTCATACACCGCGCATCACCTCGCAAAACTGGCGCGAGGAATGGGACGCCTTCCCCTGGTCCACCGATGAGCAAAAAGCCCTGCGCTGGAAACAGGGCCGCACGGGGATCGAATTGGTCGATGCCGCCATGCGTGAGATGTATGTCACCGGCTACATGCATAACCGGGGCCGGATGATCGTGGCCTCGTATCTTACCAAACACATGCTGACCCACTGGAAGATCGGGCTTGACTGGTTTGCCGATTGCCTGATCGACTGGGACCCGGCCAGCAATGCGATGGGCTGGCAATGGTCGGCAGGCTCGGGCCCCGATGCCACGCCCTATTTCCGGGTCTTCAACCCCGACACGCAGGCCGAGAAATTCGACAAACAGCGCCACTACCGTGCCCGTTGGCTGGGCGAAGTTTACGACAGCGCCGGGCAGGAAGCCGCAGATTTCTTCGACGCCATCCCGCGCGCCTGGGGGCTGGGGCCTGAAGACAGCTACCCGGAGCCTCTGGTTGCGCTCTCGGACGGGCGCGAGCGCGCGCTGGCGGCCTATAAGGCGCGCGATGGGTCGGACGGGTGAAAACCTTGTTCCGTCACGACACGAAACAACACGCAGGGTTGATTTCCTTTGCGTCTCAACGCTCTATCTGAATTGTGAATAAACGGGGTAACGGGGGTAACGGGCTATGGAAATCCTGACGACAACGCAGGGTCAGGAAAACCTGCCACGCTATTTTTCAAGGGCTTTTGAGACGGCTCAGAAGCTGGGGCAGGGCAGGCTGGACATGAAACTGGAAGACGGGCGTGTCTTTCGCGCACAGGGCGCGCAGGCAGGCCCCGTGGCGGAGTTCACCGTGCATAACGATGATCTGTTCGCCCGTCTGATCCGGGAAGGCGATCTGGGGTTCTGCGACGCCTATCTCGATGGCTGGTGGTCGACACCCGATCTGCAGGCCTTCATGGATCTGGTCCATGCAGGCAATGAAGATGTCTATGACGGCTATCCCGGCATGACGCTGGTGCGGGCCTATGAAAAACTGCGCTTCTGGATGCAGTCAAACTCAAAGACACAGGCGCGCAGGAATATCTCGCATCACTATGATCTGGGCAATGATTTCTACCGGCTCTGGCTGGATGAGACCATGACCTACAGCTCCGCCTTGTTTGAGAGCGGTCAGGAAAGCCTCGAGCGGGCGCAGGAGCAGAAATACGCGCAGATGGTCGATCAGATGGGTGTGACGGAAGGCGATCATGTGCTGGAAATCGGCTGCGGCTGGGGCGGGTTTGCCGAATATGCGGCGGGCGAACGGGGGCTGCGGGTCACCTGCCTGACGCTGAGCAAGGAACAGTTGAAGTTCGCCCGTGACCGCATTGAAAAAGCGGGACTTTCCGATCAGGTCGAGTTCAAGTTGCAGGACTATCGCGACGAGACCGGCAGCTATGACGGCATCGCCTCCATCGAGATGTTCGAGGCCGTGGGAGAGCGCTACTGGCCCATCTATTTCGACACAGTCCGCGATCGCCTCAAGCCCGGTGCCAATGCGACGCTGCAGATTATCACGGTCGCCGATAGCCGCTGGCAGGTCTATAAGCGCGGCGTTGACTTCATCCAGAAATACATCTTCCCCGGCGGCATGCTGCCCAGCCCGTCGCGGCTGCGCGAAGAAATCGCGCGGGCGGGGCTGGTGCTCAAGGGCTCGGTGGAGTTCGGCCAAAGCTACAGCCAGACCCTGCGGCGCTGGCATGAGACCTTCAATGATCGCTGGGACGAGGTCGCGGCCCTTGGATTTGATGCAAGATTCAGACGTATGTGGAATTTTTATCTGACCTCTTGCGCGGGCACGTTTTGGAGTGGAAACTGCGACGTAACGCAGATCACCATGTCCAAACCCGAGTGAATTGATGCCCACAGCCGCAAAACTCCTTGCCGCCTTCGTCTTTGCGATCGGCGGTTTCCTTGTGGCTGAATCTGTCCGGCCAAACCTGCCCGAAGGCCAGCCGACGCCCTGGCTGATACAGGTCTCCATGCTCGTGCCCATGGTTTGCGCCTGGCGCGTTCTGGGGCGGCTGGTGGGCACAAGCTACGCGGTCGCCATCAACTCGGGCGTCTATGCGGTCGCGGTCTCGCTGTTTTTCACCTTGCTGGTCTTCGCGATCTCGGAAATGATCAAACTGTCGATGCGCCTGCGTTATGACGGACCCATGGAGGCGCTGACCAGCATGTTTGGAATTGTGTTTGATTACGGCGTGTTGCTTGTCGATGTTAATTCTCTGGCGATCATGGCGGGCATGGCCGTGATTGGTGGGATCGGGGCGGAATGGGCGCATCGCCGCTTTGAGTGATAACCCGCCTGCGCTTTTTCTCTATGGCACGCTGCGCGACGAAGCGCTCTTGCGCGCCGTTCTCGGGCGCGAGGCCGAGACACAGCCAGCGACGCTCAAGGACCACGCCGTTCACGTGGTCGCCGACCAGAATTTCCCCATCCTGATCCCGCAACCCGGCGCCAGCGCGCAGGGGGTCGTGTTGCAGGCGCTGGACGATGCGGACCGCGCCCGGCTCGATTTCTACGAAGGGCCCTATGCCTACACGCTTGCCAAAGGCGTCGTGCAATCGCCCTCTGGCCCGCTGGAGGCGCAGTTATACATGCCCCCGCACGGCAAATGGGAGCCAGCCGGCGAATGGAGCCTGGTTGCGTGGCAAGCCCGCTTTGGCCCCGTCAAACGCGAAGCGGCGCGGGAGATTATGGCCCTATATGGCAAGATGACGCCTGATCAGGTCTCTGCCCGGATGGCGGTGATCGAGACGCGCGCGCAGGCGCGGGTCAATGGGCGGGCTTGGGTCAAGCCGGTCGCTCTGCGCGCTGGTCTGGGGCGCGCGGATGTCAGCCTGGAGCAGCACCGCCAGCCTTATTCGCAATTCTTCGCACTCGAAGAGGTCGCGCTGCGGCACACGCAGTTCTCCGGCGAGCCCGGCCCGCTGGTGGAACGCGCGGTTCTTGTCAGCGCGGATGCCGTCACGGTGCTGCCCTATGATCCCGTGCGCGACCGGGTTCTGGTGATCGAGCAGTTTCGCAGCGGTCCCTACCTTCGCTGCGATCCCAACCCCTGGCTTCTGGAGGCGATTGCCGGGCGGCTCGATCCTTTTGAGACGCCCGAGGAGGCAGCGCGGCGCGAGGCGTGGGAGGAGGCCGGGCTGGAGCTGTCCGCGCTGCACCGGATCGGCGCCTATTACCCCTCGCCCGGGGCAAATACCGAATATTTGGTTTCCTATCTGGCCGTGGCCGATCTGCCCGATGGCAGTGACGGGATTGGCGGTCTGGCTGCGGAGGCCGAGGATATCCGCTCGCTTCTGGTTGGTTTCGACGCGATCATGGCTGCGCTGGACAGTGGCGAGGTCGATAACGGACCTCTGGCGCTGTCGCTTTACTGGCTGGCGCGTCACCGTGACGAATTGCGCGCGCTCGGTTGAGTTCGCGCGGCGGCCCGCCTATCAATTGGGCAGAACAGGAATTACGCTGGCCAGAGCAATCGGGCCAGCAGGCAGGCGATCTTTCACCGGGACACTGAAATGGACATCAAATCGAACCTCGCCGAGCTGATCGGCAACACCCCCCTGATCCGGCTCAAACGCGCCAGCGAAGAGACGGGCTGCGAGATCCTGGGCAAATGCGAGTTCATGAACCCCGGCCAATCGGTCAAGGACCGCCCCGCCTTGCAGATCATCAGGGAGGCCGTGGCCTCGGGTGCCTTGCGTCCGGGCGGCACGATTGTCGAGGGGACAGCGGGCAATACCGGCATTGGCCTGTCGCTGGTCGGCGCCTCCATGGGGTTCAAATCCGTCATCGTGATCCCGGAGACGCAAAGCAAGGAGAAAAAGGACATGCTGCGTCTGGCAGGCGCTGTGCTGGTCGAGGTCCCGGCCGCGCCCTACCGCAACCCCAATAATTTCGTGCGCTATTCCGAACGCCTCGCGCGCGCGCTCGACAAGACCGAGCCGCATGGCGCGATCTGGGCCAACCAGTTCGATAATGTCGCCAACCGTCAGGCCCATATCGAGACCACCGGCCCGGAGATCTGGGATCAGACCGGCGGCGGGGTCGATGGGTTTATCTGCGCCGTGGGCTCGGGCGGCACGCTGGCCGGTGTCGCGGCCGCCTTGCAGCCCAAGGGCGTGAAGATCGGGCTGGCCGATCCGATGGGGGCTGCGCTTTACAATTGGTACAATTCGGGCGAGCTGACCACAGAAGGGGGCTCGATTGCCGAAGGGATAGGCCAGGTGCGCATCACCAAGAACCTCGAAGGCCTCACGCCCGACTTTATCTGTCAGGTGGAAGATGCCGAAGCGCTGCCCATTGTGTTCGACCTGCTGCGCGACGAGGGGCTGTGCCTTGGCGCCTCCTCGGGCATCAATATTGCAGGCGCCATGCGTATGGCGCGCGAACTGGGGCCCGGCCACACAATCGTGACGATCCTTTGTGACTACGGGACGCGCTACCAGACGAAGCTTTTCAACCCGGAGTTTTTGCGCAGCAAGGATTTGCCCGTGCCAGACTGGCTGGATGAGGCGGACAGAGCCATCCCCGCTGTGTTCGAGCAATGACCCCGTTGCGATTTCTTCTCATCTGCCTGCTGGTTCTGACCGGGCCGGTATGTTTGGCCACTCAAAGCGTCGCACAAGCCGTCCTGACCGAGACCGGCGCGCCTGATTACAGCGCTTGGGAGGCCACCGCGACGCGTGTGGAAGAGGCGCTTGATCGCGGGCAGGCCTCGACAGACACCTTTGAGGCGCTGCGTTCGGAACTTGTCGACTGGCGCGATGCGTTTCTCGATGGCCAGGGCCAGAACAGCGACCGTATCGCGACGCTGCGCAGCCAGATCGAGGCTCTGGGCCCGGTCCCCGCAGAGGGCGAGACGGAGCCCGAAGAGATTACGGCAAGGCGTGCCACCCTGCAAAACCAGCTCAGCGCCGCTCTGGCCCCGGTCAGGCAGGCCGAAGAGGCCTTTACCCGCGCCGATGGGCTTGTCGATCAGGTTGATGCGCTGGTCCGCGAACGCCAGACCGCGCGGGTGCTCGAATTTGAAACCTCACCGCTCTATCCCGTGCTCTGGCCCGATGCGATGCTCGATCTGACGCGGACGGGGGCCAGTTTCACCAGCGAACTTGCCCGCAACTACGCCTCTGACGCGCGCCGGGCCGAGCTGCGCAACAACCTGCCCGTGATCATCATTCTGCTGATCGTGGGCCTTGGGCTGATGCTGCGCTCCCAGCGCTGGACGGACCGGGCTCTGGCCTATTTGCGTGCGCAGGAAGGCGGCGCGCGGGCGCGCTACCGGGCGGGTATGTTCGTTTTGTCGCTGGTCTCCATGGCGCTGCCGATCCTGGGGCTCAACGCCTTTATCAAAGCGGTCGATCAAAGCCAGCTTTTCGGGCCCATAGGAGAAGTGCTGCTGAGCATCCTGACCTATGCCGTGATCGCGATTTTCGCGGCGCGCTGG
>CAYGUB010000095.1:0-4260 GCA_964352845.1 uncultured Rhodobacterales bacterium
GGTGCGCCACAAACGTTTCGATAGAAACGTACAGGATTGCGATAGCCCGGCATTTGCCTTGCGCGCTTGACGTGACGGGGTCAGGGCTGGCGCAGAGCCTCGGGGTATTTGTTGACCAGTTCCGCCCAGCGGGCCTGTTGTTCTGCCCGGCCGGAGCGGTAGGTGATCAGGTTCCACTCTACCTCCACCCTGCGCAGTGCCTCATACGGTTCGACCTCGCCTGCAAGCGCGAGATCGATCCATTCGTTGAGCACCAGAAAATACTCGCTTTGATTTGCCAGATAGAGATCGGGGATAGAGTTTTGCAGGCTGTCGCGATGGACCGACAGGAAGCCGTCGCCATAGAGATTGCGGATTGTCGGGTCATCATAATGCTCAGCCCGGATCGGATCGAAAAATCCGTCACGCTGACCGATGGCCAGGGTCGACATTTTGGGCGAGGCGGCAAAGAGGCAAAGCAGATAGGCGATCTCGGCCTCGGTGCTTTGTTGCGAGACGACATAGGTCCAGCCCCAGTTAAAATAGGGTGCGGCGGTCAGTTTTCCCTTGAGCATGCCGCCGGGCATGGGCCCATGGGCCAGATGGTCGCGGATCTTCGAATTTGGACCGTTGAGATATTTCTGCGTGCCGCCCCAGCCGATATTGCAATAGATATTCCCTTGCGCGAACTTCTCCCAATTTGAGAACAGCCCGACAGAACCGGCGTCTGGGATAAGGTATTTCGTCACATCAATCAGCTCTTGAAGTGCCGCGCGCCCCGCCTCGGATGCCACCTGCGGTGTCATATCATCCGAGAAGGGCAGCGCGCCTTTGCCGTGAAACCGGATCCACCATTCCCAGGCCACATAGCCCGGCACGCGAAACAGGGCGCCACCGTAAATATCTTCCTCGGGTCGGTGAAAAAACGCGATCTGGCGGTCAAGTTCCTGCCAGGTGGCAGGGATCGAGAGCGTGTTGCCGGTCAGTGCGAAATAGCGCGCCTGTTCGGTTGCGTCGTGAAGGAGCCGGGTATTGTAGAACATCAGATAGGTGTCGCCATCGGTCTGGAAGCCGTAGGTCTCCCCGTCAAAACTGTCACCGACCGCGTAGAGCACATCGTCGCGAAACCCTTGCGGCTCATGGCGCTTGACGAAATCATTGAGCGGGCGAACCGCGCCTGCGGAGATCAGATCAGGCAGGCCGAATGTGGCGGGCAAGGCGACGTCAAACCCGGTACCACCGCTTACCGCGTTGAGGATCAGTCGCGTGTTGATGTCATCGACATGGGTCTGTTCAACCTGGGTTCTGATGCCGGTTCGCTTGGTAAACTCCGCCAGGACGGGTGCGACATTTGCATCCGATCCGTTGGGTATCATGATCCGCAGCAAGATATCGCGCCCCTGCGCCAGCGCGCGGGCCTTGCGGGCTATCTCTTCCTCTATGCCGTCGAACTCATCGGCCAATAGTCGTCCCGGCAGCAGCGCGACCGCGCTTGCGACCCCGGCAAGAAGGCTGCGGCGGGTGACATTCGGGACAACTGGTGGGTATTCAGGGCGGGCCATAATGTTCTCGTGCTCAAATGCATTGCAAAGCTTTGCAACCAATGCAATCTATTTGCAATGTCCATGAGGTTGCTGCGTTGATTTGAGATCCGCGGGCCTGATCGACGCAGGGAGGTCGATCACGATGTATAGCGAACGATTTCCCGTCAGAGAAAGGCGGATCACGACCACATTGCGCCGCTCGCTGCTGGTCTGTGCGGCCGCGGCGGCTGCGATCCCCTTGATCGTGTTCTATGCAACATCCGAGCTTATGCGGCGTCAGACTGATCTATCCGACCGCCTGTTGCGCACCGCTTCCCGTTCGGCCGAGCTGAACGGAGCCCTCATCGAGCTTGCCGATGACACAGAATCCCTGGGGCAAATGGACTCCATCCTGTCACTGCGTGCGGCCGAGCGGACTATTCAGGACGGGCTTGTGGCGTTGCGCGAGGCGTTCACGCGTGATTTTGCCGACAGTCCCTCCCTGAGCGACACAAGCCAGATCACAGAGCTTTTGTCGAATTACATGGTTGTGGTCAGCGATGTGGCCGATGGCCGGGTGGCCGAGCTTGATTATCTGGAGAATTTCGAGGCCGACCGCGCCCGGGTCTATGACGCGTTGCTCGACGCAAATATTGGGCTGCTATCGACAATCTCGCAGGTCAACGCGGAGGTTGAGCTGAATATGCCCGATGCCTTGCAATCTTCGCCCGGTGGGGCAGGGCTCGCAACTTTGGAACGCTTTCGCGATCTGACCTTGTTGCGAGAGATCAAGCGTCTTCTCGATGATATTGAACGCCGCATCATCGCAATCGATCCCGCCAGCCCGGTACAATCGGCGTCGGGGCTTGCGGCACAGCTGCGCTTTGCCACGCGCGGGCTTGCGACACGGATCGCCAAGACCGGCAATGCCGAGCTGAAACAGACGCTTGCGCGCCAGATCCTCGCGCTTGATCTTGCCTTGCTGGGGCCGGACGGGCTTGTGGTGGATTACATGACGATCCGCGATCTGATCGAAAGCGCAGAGCTGATCACGGCGGAGAAGACCGAGATTGCCGCGCAACTTCTCGACTATTCCGGCGCCGTGATCGCAGCCTCGCGGGCGGAGGCGCTGCAAGGCAGCCAGGACATCGCCCGTATGGTGCAGGATAACCGGCTGGCGGTTCTGGGGGTGAGCATCGTTTTGCTGCTGATCCTGTTTGGCCTTTTGTTCTTCAGCGTCGGGAGCGTGTTTGCGAAGCGTATCAGGTCATTGACCGATGGGGTTCTGGCAATTGCGAACGGGGATCTTGATCGAAAGGTCGAGATCGGCGGCGATGACGAGTTGACGGCCATGGGCGATGCGCTGCAAATCTTTCGCGAAAACCGTCAGAATCTAGCGGCAAGCAACGATGCGCTACAGGCCCACAGTCTCGAAAACCGGGAGCTGTCGACCCGCCTGCAAACCATCCTTGATACCACCACCAGCGGGATTGTGGCCTTCGATCAGCAGGGCAACATTATTCTGGCCAACCCTCCGGCGCGCAGCTTTCTGGGCGGGATCAGCCAGGCCACGCCCTTTATCTGGCCCCCTGAGGTCCGGTTCCTTGATGCGGAGGATCTCAAACCGCTTGAGGACAGTGAGAACCCCGTGCGCCGCGCGCTTGCGGGGCAGAGGTTGCATAGTGAACTGTGCCTGATCGATCATGAGGCCGAGCAGTCGGAACGCTATATGCGGCTGTCCAGCGCTGTGGTCAGTGATGAATCATCGCCCATTCGCTGTGTTGTCGTGCTAGAAGATGTCTCCGAGGCGGAGAAGAATCGCCAGCGCGTCGAACGTTCGGGCCGTCTGGACGCGCTTGGCCAATTGACTGGGGGCATTGCTCATGACTTCAACAACCTTCTGGCAACGATCGAATATGCGCTTGAACTGTCGCTCAGATCGGGCATGAGCGAGCAGTCGAAAAACTATCTGACCACCGCCATGGGGTCCGTGCGCCGCGGATCAGAGCTGACATCGCGCCTGCTTTCATTCGCCAAGCGCCAGCCGGGATTGGCCAAATCCCAGCAAGTGGCCGAGGTCATGGAAGAGTTCCGCCTGCTCGTTCAGCCCTCCATCGAACAAGCGCTGACGCTTACCTTCGAGGAAATCGACCCGACGCTCTATGTGCATTGCGACACCGCGCAGCTTGAAAACGCGCTGCTCAACCTTGTGATCAACAGCCGCGACGCCATCATGCGCTCGGGCAAGGGCAATCGGATCAACATTTCCGTGCGCACTGTCGTGGAGACGAGATCGGATGTGGAGCAGATCAGAAATCAGGCCAAGGAAGCGGTGCATCGCAGCCTGACGGCTGATATGCAGGATGAGGCGGGCAAAGGCGGTCCGCGCAAGTTCATCGAGTTTTCCGTCACCGATAACGGCCCCGGCATGACGCGAGAGGTCAAACGCCGCGCACTCGATCCGTTCTTCACGACCAAAGACACCAATTCGGGCACCGGGTTGGGCCTGTCGATGGTCTATGGCTTCATTCAGAACTCCGATGGTGAGTTGCGGATCTATAGCGAAGAGGGGCACGGCACCACGATCAGCCTGATGTTGCCCAGTGGAATGAATGTGCATATGCCGCAAGAAGATCTCGACGATGTCCCACTGCCTGCCGGTGCCGGAGAGGTGGTCCTGGTCGTCGAGGATGATCAGACATTGCGCGAGATCATCGCCGATCTGGTCACTTCCTTTGGCTATGAGGTGGCAATCGCG
>CAYGUB010000095.1:4270-9853 GCA_964352845.1 uncultured Rhodobacterales bacterium
GGTCAGGAGGCCATCGACAAGATTGGCGGCGGGATGCAATGCGAAGTGGTCCTGACCGATATTGTCATGCCCGGTGGCATTGGCGGGTTTGAGCTTGGGACAAAGCTGCGCGAACTGCGCCCGAACATCCCGCTGGTCTATATGTCAGGCTATGCGGGTTTCACGCGCGAGGAAATGGGCGACGCCTATGGCGAGCTGGTCCAAAAGCCCTGCGCCCCGTCCGAGCTGTCAGCAGCCATCCGGGCCGCACTCGACACAGGCCAAAACTAGCCGGTCGCGCGCCCTCAGCAAATCCTGAGACATAATATGAAAAGCGCTGACTTCGGACCGCGCTGACCCGGCAATGGGCTTAAGATTGGGGAGGCCTCAGCGTCCCCATGTCCGCACAGGTCCGCAATCGATATGCACGAAATTGGAGCGGGAATAGCGACCGACACCGCCCGCAGAGCAGGCGCTTGCGGCTTTGGCAAACTGGCGTACATTGCGCGAGCTCAGCCGCAGATCAGCGGCCTGGCCTTGCATATGCAGCGAATTCTTGGCCACACCGCGCGAGCGGGAGCGCAGCATCGCATTGGTCTTTGGCGATCTGTAGCCGGACAGAAGAAGGTAAGGTTCCGTCGTGTCCAGAAGGTTATGGGCCGCCGACATGATGTCTATGGTGCGGGTGTCTATCTGGATCTTGGAGTTCTGACGCCAGTCGCGCATGAAATGGTTCACTTCTGCCAGACCTTCGCGGATGTAGTCGCCCTCGATCCAATAGATCATGTCGATCTTTTCGCCCGTCCGGCCCGAATACATCTTTATTCGCCGAACATCTCCCGCGCCTTTCAGAAAGCCGAATGCTTTGGAATAGACTGGAGCTGCAGAAAGTGTTGTCGCTGCGAACGCGCCTAGCAACGCTCGCCGCGTAAGTGCGGTTTTTTTATCACCCATTAGATTTCTTGTCCCGTATGCCCAATGCCGCTGCCACGGCTTTTTCGATCTCCCCAGATGCCGGATATATGACATAAAGTGATTCTTGGACCAAGGGCGTGGCTCGCGATTTGTTGAGAAAGCGGCTGTATAGGCAATTTTTCGCGCAAACCATGTGCGGGCCAAATTTGATGCATATTCACCACAGCCGAATGTGACGCCACGACGATGGGCGATATTTCGCTATTGTGAATGGACAGCCAGACGCCCTTGCCGCCATAAAAAATGGATGAGTATGCCCCAAAGTCAGAGTATTTGAGTAATGAGCAAAGGCCTTGATAGACGCGCAAGTTTGAAACTGATGGCCGCCGGTGCCGCATCGCTTTTTGTGCCCCGCCTGTCCGTAGGGCGCGCAGATGCTGCTGTTACCGCTTTGAAACAATCCATCGCAGAGGCGGCCACCAAAGATGCGGCGATAGCGGAATTTTACCGCAACAGGCGCTTCAAACCGATTTTCGTCTCCAGCGCTGATGCGAGGCGCAGATCCGCCTTGCTCAAGACTCTGGCCCGCGCGGACGATCATGGCCTGCCGGTCGCACGCTACGATGCCGACGGGCTCAAGGCCATGATGCGTGCCGCCTCCAACCCGCGCGAGCTTGGGCAGGTTGAGGTCGAGGCAGCGAAGCGCTTTCTGACCTATGCCGATGACCTGCGCTCCGGGCTGATCGACCGGCCTCGCAGTATTGACGAGACAATCGTCATTGACGTGGCGCGCTACGAGCCTGTCTCGACGCTGGACGCGTTCTCCAAATCCAATCCCAACGCCTTCATGCGTAAACTCGCGCCGTCCGATCCGGCTTATGTGCGGACCCAGAAGGAAAAAATCCGGCTGGAGCGTCTTATCCGGCGGGGTGGCTGGGGTGAGGAGGTCGCAGCAAAGGCGCTCAAGCCCGGACAATCAGGACCTGCCGTGGTCCAGCTGCGCAACCGGCTGATCCGTATGGGCTATATGCGCAAATCCGCGAGCCAAAGCTATGATGCCAAGCTGCGCGGCGGTGTCGAGAAATTCCAGGCAGCGCACGGTTTGACCACTGATGGTGAAGCGGGCGCAAGCACTTTGAGAGAGCTCAATCGCTCGCCGCAGGAGCGGCTGTCGCAAGTGCTCGTGTCGCTGGAACGCCAAAGATGGAACAACCGCCCGCTGGGGCGCAAATATATCTGGGTGAACATCCCCGACTATCACGTCGACATCATGCAGGACGGCAAATCGACCTTCCGCAGCCGTGTTGTGGTGGGCAAGGACACTGAAGATCGCCGGACGCCGGAATTCTCCGATGTGATGGAATTCATGGTGATCAACCCCAGCTGGTACGTGCCGCGCTCCATCGTCACGAAGGAATATCTGCCACTCATGCAGCGCAACCCCAATGCGCAAAGCCAGTTACAGATCATCGGCCGCAATGGCCGCCCGGTCCCGCGCCGGTCGGTCAATTTCAGGGCCTATAACGAGCGGACCTTCCCCTATTCGATGAAGCAGCCGCCCTCACGCGGGAATGCTTTGGGGCTGGTGAAGTTCATGTTCCCCAATAAACACAACATCTACCTTCACGACACCCCCGCCAAAGAGCTGTTCGGACGTGAGGCGCGGGCCTATAGCCATGGCTGCGTGCGGGTGCACAAGCCTTTCGATTTCGCCTATGCCCTGCTGAAAGCGCAGGAAGACGATCCTGAAGGCTTTTTCCAGCGCCACCTGGCGACCGGCAAGGAGCGGACGGTCAATCTCAAGGAACCGCTGCCGGTGCATCTGACCTATTATACTGCCTGGGTCGACAGTAAGGGGCGTCCGAATTATCGCCGTGACATCTACGGACGTGATCGGGCGATTTTTGCAGCGCTCAAGGCCGCCGGGGTTTCCACGCAAAGCGCTTAGAGCTACATCTGTTCCAGAGCCATGCGGGCGCGGGATCAGCTCGCGCCCTTTTTCGTTGAGGGGCAGGCATGATGGAATTTACGATATCCGATATATCCCAAGCACTTGGCGCGCGATGTGAAGGTGATCCGGCGCTGCGTGTGACCGGTGCCGCAGAGCCCGCGCGGGCAAAGCCCAGCGAACTTGCCCTGGCGATGGATCCAAAATACGAGGCCGGTCTGGCCCTTGGCGCCGCGCAGGCAGCGATCCTGTGGGATGGCGCGGATTGGCGCGCGCTTGGCCTGAAAGCCGCGATATTTGTGCCCCGCCCTCGTTATGCCATGTCCGGGCTGACCCGGCTCATGGATCCGGGCCCCGACATCGCCGCCGGGATCCACCCATTGGCGGCGATCGACCCCTCGGCACGTATCGGGGAAGAGGCCGCAATCGGACCTTTCGTGACTATCGGTGCCGGGGCTGTCATCGGTAGAAATGCACGGATCGCGTCCCATGTCAGCATTGCTGAAGGATCAATAATCGGCCATAACGCGCTGATATTGCAGGGGTGTCGGATAGGTGCGCGGGTGGTGATTGGCGATGGTTTCATCGCCCAGCCGGGTGCCGTGATCGGCTCCGACGGGTTTTCGTTTGTGACGCCCGAGAAATCCGGGGTGGAGAATGTGCGGCAATCGCTCGGCTCTCAGGGAGAGGCGTCAGGGCAAAGCTGGACCCGTATCCATTCGCTTGGCTCCGTCGCAATCGGCAATAATGTGGAGATTGGCGCCAATTCAACGATTGATCGCGGCACCATTCGCAACACTGTGATCGGCGACGGCACCAAGCTCGATAATCTGGTCCAGATCGGCCATAATGTAGAGATCGGCCAGGACTGCCTGCTATGTGGCCAGGTCGGCGTCGCGGGCTCTGCGCGAATTGGCAACCGGGTCGTTCTGGCGGGGCAATGCGGGGTGAATGACAATATCTTCGTAGGCGATAACGTGATTGCGGGCGGGGCCAGCAAGATCTTCACCAATGCGCCCGCCGGTCGCGTGCTTTTGGGCTATCCTGCGGTCAAGATGGAGACCCATATCGAGATGCAGAAATCCCTGCGCCGGTTGCCGCGCTTCATGGCGTCGCTGCGAAAGGATAAATAGCCAGTGGCAAAGCCGCTGGTTTCATCCTAAATCATCGCCAATGCGAAGACATGTGAGGTCGTGATGACAGCAAATGTTCAGGACAGGATCGTCGAAATCATTGCTGAACAGGCGGTGGTCGAGCCTCGGGATGTGCCGCTTGAAGCGAGCCTTGAGGATCTTGGGCTCGATTCGCTTGGTTTGGTGGAGATGATCTTCTCCATCGAGGAGAGCTTTGAAATCACCGTCCCGTTCAACGCCAATGAGCCTGACAAGAGCGAGTTTGACATCTCCTCTGTCCACGCGATCACGCGGGCCGTCGAGCAACTTATCGCAGAGCAATCGGGCAGCCTGTGAGGCGCGTGGTCATAACCGGGCAAGGCACGATCAACGCGCTGGGGCATGATGCAGCCACGACTTGTGCGGCTTTCAAGGAGGGGCGCTGCGGAATTGGCACGCTCGACATTCGCGATGTTGATCGGCTCGCCATCCGTATAGGCGGCCAGGTAAGGGGGTTTGATCCGCAGGCAGAGTTCAACCGTCAGGAAATCGCGCTTTACGACCGGTTCACGCAATTTGCGCTGCGCGCCGCGCGCGAGGCTATCGGGCAATCGGGGCTCAAATTTGAAGGCTCCTTGGCAGAGGAAGCGGGCGTTGTGCTGGGCAATTCCGGCGGCGGGCTGAACACACAGGACGAAAATTACCGCGCCGTTTATGAGGAAGGGAAGAACCGGGTGCATCCTTTCGTTGTGCCGAAGTTGATGAATAACGCCGCCGCAAGCCATGTCTCGATGACCAACAACCTGATGGGTCCGTCCTTCACCGTCTCGACCGCCTGTGCTTCGTCCAATCACGCGATGGGGCAGGCGTTTCAGTTTGTGCGCTCTGGCATCTCGAAGGTCATGATCACCGGCGGGACGGAATCGATGCTGTGCTTTGGCGGTGTGAAAGCGTGGGAGGGGCTGCGGGTGATGTCCAAAGATGCCTGCCGCCCGTTTTCGGCCAATCGCAACGGCATGGTCCAGGGAGAGGGGGCGGCGGTCTTTGTCTTTGAGGAGTTTGAGCATGCCCGTGCCCGCGGCGCCGATATCCTTGCCGAACTTGTTGGCTTTGCCATGACCTCGGACGCCGACAATATCGTCTTGCCCTCCAAACAAGGGGCGGCGCGCGCCATTGCGGGTGCGCTGCGCGACGCAAGGCTGAACCCCGATGAGATCGGCTATATCAACGCCCATGGCACGGGAACGGCGGTCAATGATCAGACGGAATGCGCTGCGGTCTCTGACGTCTTTGGGGCGCATGCTGATGATCTGATGATTTCCTCGACCAAATCCATGCATGGTCATGTGATAGGCGGGACCGGCGCGATCGAGCTGCTCTCGTGCATCATGGCGTTGCGGGAAGGCGTGATCGCGCCCACAATCGGCTATGAAGAAGCCGATCCTGAATGCGCGCTGGATGTGGTGCCCAATTGCGCGCGGGAAGCGCGTGTTGGCGCCGTTCTGAGCAATGCCTTCGCCTTTGGCGGGCTCAACGCGGTGCTTGCGCTGAAAGCTGTCTAGAATCCGGGGGTTTTATAGCGTCTGACGAAATACCTGAAACATCCCGTATCACGTAACGCGCCCAAAA
>CAYGUB010000096.1:0-9841 GCA_964352845.1 uncultured Rhodobacterales bacterium
AAATCGGTGAGCCTGTTCTTGGGCGCGAATTCCTCAAGGTAGATGGCAGCGCTGACACCAATCGGAAAGGCCAGCGCCGAGATCACGACCATCGTCCAGAACGATCCGACCGCTGCCCCCCAGATACCGGCCAGCTCCGGCTCCCGGCTGTCGCCTGAGGTGAAGAAGCGCTTGTTGAACACGGTTTCCACCTGCCCCGCTTCGCGCAGGCTCTCGATCCAGACGATCTGATTGTCGCTCACCTTGCGCGCGTTCTCGGGCAGGTCAGTGGTGTAGAGCTGCCAGCTGTTGGAGGCCGTAACCTCGCGCGCCAGCGGCACCACGGGCTCGGCCAAACCGCCCATGGGCGTGATCCGGGTCATCTTCAACCAGCCATCGGCCACGCGGATCAGCACGCTGCGGTTCTCATCGCTCAGCACCTCATCGCCGCCCTCCTGCTCGGAGCGGTCGATAAGGTCTTCCGCCTCGGCAAGCAGCGCGTCGCGCCTGGCCGTGCGGGCTGTGACCTGCGCGAGGTTCTTCTCGCGCTCGGCCTCATCCTCGCTTGCATCAGCGCGGCGCTGGAATTCGACGACCCCTGCCTCCTGCCGCGCGGCTTGGCGCCGTATTGCCGCGGCCTCATGGACCAGCCCTTCCTTGACGCGCGCCAGGGCTGCCTCAAAATCACCCGCCGTGGAGCTGACCAGATATGTGTCATCATCCTGCTTGCTCAGGGTCAGATTGCCCGCGACGTCCTTTTGCTCCAGTTCTCCAAAATCACCCTTGAGATACAGATCCGCCACATCCGAGGCGAGAAACCTGAATGAGATCGGCTCCCCGATCAGCGCGGGATCGGCCGCAATCCTGTCGCCCAGCTCATAGCCTGCGCCCGAGGAGAGCAGATCGTAAAGCTCGCGCCGCGCCGTGCGGCCACTGACATCAGGGAAGGTCTCTTTCAGCACATCCTTGGTCAGCCCGGCGTAATCGGCGCGCCGGATGATCCGGGGATCGCCCGTCCCATCGGGATCGGCGAACTCTGCCGAGACGGTCACGGGCAGGTTGATATAGGTCTCACTCAGCGCCCCGGTGGCCTTGCCCACCACGGACCACAACAGCGCCACAAGCGCCGCACCGGCCAGAGCGATCGCAAGGATGCCGTAGAATTTCAGGCGCAACTCTGCGGCGCGCCGCTTGCGGATGCGCCCCTTTGCGCCCTCGCCCGAATGCATGCCCGTCAGGGCTGTCATATCAACCATACGCCCGGCCCCTAATCATATCGTTCGCGGTAGCGACGCACGATGCGCTGCGCGACCACATTCATCAAAAGTGTGACGCAGAACAGCGTGAACCCCAGTGTGAAGGCCGGCCCCGCTGCCGTCGAGGCCTCGGTGTCGCCGGTGATCAGCATGACGATCTGCACCGTCACGGTGGTCACAGCCTCCAGAGGGTTGGCCGTCAGGTTCGCGCCCTGCCCTGCGGCCATCACCACGATCATCGTCTCGCCCACCGCGCGTGAGATGCCCAGCAACACGGCTGAGACGATACCGGGTAAGGCTGCGGGCAGGACGACCTGTCGGATCGTCTCCGCCTTTGTGGCACCCAGCCCGTAAGAGCCATCGCGCAAGGATTGCGGCACCGCGTTGATGACGTCATCAGAAAGCGATGAGACGAAGGGAATGATCATGATCCCCATCACGATGCCCGCCGCCAGCGCGGATTCCGACGCGATGGTCAGGCCTATCGCCTCGCCGGAATTGCGCAGGAACGGCGCCAGGGTGATCGCGGCAAAAAACCCGTAAACCACGGTCGGGATGCCCGCCAGGATCTCCAGCATCGGTTTGGCCCAGGCCCGCACATGCGGCCCGGCAAAATCGGACAGGTATATCGCAGCAAACAGCCCCACGGGGACCGCGACCAGCATGGCGATCAGCGTGATCAGCAAGGTGCCCGCAAATAGCGGGATCGCACCGACCTTCTCGGGGTCCAGCTTCCCCGCCTGCACGCCAGACAGGGGTGACCAGGTGGTGCCGAACAGGAATTTATGGATCTGCCAGTCGATATTGGAGAAGAAATTCACCGTCTCGAAGACAAGCGACAGGATGATACCGGCGGTGGTGGCAACGGCAATCGCAGCTGTCAGCATCAGCAAGCGGCGGATGATGGTCTCCGAGCGATTGCGCGCGCGCCAGCCGGGATGCGCCGATCTCAGGCACCAGATGCCAAACGCACCCGCCACGCCAAGCGCGGCCAGACTGACGATCCAGCCCTGAAGCGCGGTCTGGCGCTGCGTCTTGGCCGCGATCTCTTCGCGCAAAGGATCACTGCGCGATGCCAGCCCGCCATCCGCGATTGCATGCGCGTCGCTCAGAACCAGTTCCGCCTCAATCGGGGAAAGTCCGGGATCGGCCTCCATGATATCGGCCATCAGCCCACGCTCGATCGACATGCCCCAGACCGTGCCCAGCACGATCAAAACGGCCCAGCCGGACAAAAGCGCGAGAAGCGCCGCGTAGAGCCCGTGATAATTGGGCCGCGAGTGCAGACGGGACAGATCACCCTGCGCAACGCTGACAGCCCGGCCACGTGCCAGAAAGTAGAAGGCTATAGCGAGGGCGATCACCAGCCCGAAGGTCAGCATCAGCATAGCGCCCCCCCGGTTTGAGACTGACGCAACCCGCTCATGCCCAGGCTCCCAGATCGCGGCCGATCATCTTCTCCAAAGCCGCAATATCGTCGCGGTAGAAGGATTTCAGAAACGCGCGTTCTTCGTCGCGAAACTCAGGGCGCTCCAGCGATTTCGACATCAGTTTCGAGCGGATCTTCGATTTCAGCTCCTTGGGCAAAGCATTCTTGATGGATTTCACAACCGGCTGTTTCGAGTTGATCAGCTTGACCACCCCGGGCCGCGTGATGCGCCCGCCCTGCTCTGCGTGGATGACGGAGGGGTTATGACCCTCCTCAAGGCCCAGCCAGTCGAAAACGCCGCTCATCGTCTGCTCGGGTGCCGCGTTGAGATCGTCAAACAGCACGATCTTGATCCGGTCCGGGCCAAATTCCTCAAGCCATGGCGCCAGAAGCCGCGATTGCAGCCCCTTGTTGAGATAGGAGACCGAGATCGGGTCCTGCCCCGGCGTCTCGCGGAAAGCACGCGTATGGGTCTCGATGAAATCGGCGAAACTGCCCGTCTCATTTCCCACCCTGAGGCGGTATTGATATTCGGAAAATATCCGGTCTACCGGATCGCGCAGGCTGACAAGAATGCGCGCATCGGGACAATCAGCCTTGATCGCCGGGATCGCGTGGCCGTGATAAAGGTAGATTGAGCTCTCGCCGATCACCTGCTGCCCCTTCACCCCGTCAAACAGGCTGCGATAGGCCTCGCTCGTGCGGAACCGGCCGCCAGCCTCAAGCGCCTTTATCTCCTGAGGGTCCGGCGCATCGGCGGCATCGAGGCGGCGATAGCCCTCGACATGATAGTAATACGGCTCCTTGACCGGAGACATGTAAATGCCAGGATGCTGCTCAAGCATCTGATTGATGCTGGTTGAGCCACAACGCATCCCACCAATAAAGAAGAAATTCGGATAACTCGGCATCGTGGCTCCACAGTGAGTCTGCGCAATTTCGCCCCACATACAGGACAAGACCGCCGCCGTCATCACCGCCAGTGAAAAAGGCCCCGGCAAGACGCGGATGCGCGCGCCGGGGCCGCTGTCTGGACTATTTCCACTCGTCGCCCGTCATGGGCTTGAGCGCGACTACATTGGCTGCAACCTCGTCAAACATGTCCTCTGGCAGCGGGATCAGGCCCTTGTCGACCAGATAGCCATCTTCGCCCGTGGCGGCGGGCGACATGAATTCAGCTGCAAATTCCGACAGGCCTGGCACAACGCCCGCATGCGCGTTCTTGAAATAGACATAAAGAGAGCGCGACACAGGATATGCCCCATCGGCAATATTGTCGAAAGTCGGCTCTACCCCATCCACCATAGAGCCTTGCAGCACGTCGGAATTCTGATCGAGGAAGGAGAAGCCGAACACGCCCAGCGCATTGGGGTTGGCCTCAAGTTTGGAGACGATCAGATTGTCATTCTCGCCCGCCTCAATAAAGGCGCCATCGTCGCGGATGGTGATGCCTTCGCACTCAATCCCTGCGCCTTCGCAGCCCTCATGCATCACCAGTTCCTCAAACGCATCGCGCGTGCCGGAGGATGGCGGCGGGCCCAGCACTTCGATCTTGATGGCGGGCAGCGAGGGATCGACCTCGTCCCAGGTGGTAGGCTTCGGGCCCTGCTCAGCCAGCGCCGTGACGATCTGCTCGCGCGTCAACTCAAAGCGCGGGCCGCCATTGGCATTGGCCACGACAATCCCGTCATAGCCGATGATCGCTTCCGTGATCTCGGTCACACCATTACCCGCGCATTGCTGGAATTCGCTTTCCTTCATACGGCGCGAGGAATTGGTGATGTCAGGGTGATCTGTGCCGACCCCTGCGCAGAACAGCTTCAGGCCGCCACCCGAGCCCGTCGATTCCACGACAGGCGTCTGAAAATCGGTGGATCGGCCAAATTGCTCGGCCACTGCGGTCGAGAAAGGGAAGACCGTCGAGGACCCTACAATCCGGATCTGGTCACGCGCCTGCGCGGAGGCGGCCCCCAGAGCCAGCAGAATGGCGCCTGATACAGCTGTTTTTGTGAAGGACATATGCGTCGCTCCTATGGTTTTGCAGATAATCGATGCACCCCCACGGTACATCCTGTGCATCACGGCCTAGAGCCGCGTTGCTGGGGTTTTGTGACAGTTTTGTAAGAGTTTTGTGACAACCGCCGCGCGTGCTCGCGAAATCTTCTCAGGCGGCTGGCAATATGGTTGCAAATGTACTGCCAACACCTTGTTTCGACGTTATTTTCAGACGTCCACGATGGCGGTTGATAATATGTTTCACGATCGCCAGCCCCAGACCCGTTCCGCCCATCTCGCGGCTGCGATGGGTGTCGACGCGGTAGAATCGTTCCGTCAGGCGGGGCAGATGCAAGCTATCGATTCCCGGTCCCTCATCGCGCAGCTCAACCCGAATCGCAGGACAGCGCAGCGTGACGTCATGATCCACGCGCGTCTGGCTGACAAAGATCGTGCGATCCGGCCCGCCATATTTGATCGCGTTCTCCGCAAGGTTGAGAAACAGCTGGGTCAACTGGTCACGATCGCCCAACACCAGATGAGCCTGCTCCAGCCCCGTGGTCTCGACCGTGATATTTGCCGCAGAGAATTTGCCCTCAAGCGTGGCGAGCATGGATCGCAACACATCACTCAGATCAACCGAGCTGCGCGGTCGCACACGCGCATCCTCCTCCACCCGGCTCAGCGAGATCAGGTCAGAGACCAGCCGCCCCATGCGCTGCGCCTCGCTGTCCATGATCTCAAGAAACCGCTCCCGCGCATCAGGATCATCGCGCGCTGCGCCGCGCAGCGTCTCGATGAAACCGGCCAGGCTGGTCAGCGGCGTACGCAGCTCATGGCTGATATTGACGATGAAATCGCGCCGGATCCGCTCTGCAGCTTCCAGCCCGCTATGATCTTCCAGCGAGATCACGGCACCCGCGGTCTGGGCCAGCGGATGGGCGGAGAAATTATAGACCACCTCGCCCGCGACGTCAGACAGCATATAGCGCGCCTCGCCGATCTCGCCGTCACGGATCGCGGCATCCATCGCGGCGAGAACAGGCGCCTGACGAAACAACGAGACGGCATTGACGCCGATCAGCCGGGTCTTGAACAGCGCTTCCATCGCCGCATTGCTCTGGGTGACGCGGTAGTCGGCATCAATGACCATGACCGGGCTGGGAAGGCCGCCCAGAACCGCCGCGACCGTGAGGCTCATCCCAGCGCCTCCGCTCCTGCGGTGAACTCATCGCAAAGCAGCGCGATCTCTTCCACCCCCACCGAGACGCGGAAAAAACCCTCCGTGATCCCCAGCGCAGCGCGTGCCTGAGGGGTCAGCCCGCGATGCGAGGATGAGGCCGCATGGCTCAGCGTCGTGCCGATATCGCCCAAGGTGGGCGCGAAGGCCATATCGGGCATGGCGCGGATCAGGCGGTTTGCCTCCGCCCGCCCGCCATCAATCGTGAAGCTGACCATATTGCCGAACCGCGCCCCCAAAAGCGCCCCTGCCCGGTTGTGATCGGGATGATCGGCCCGTCCGGGATAGAGCACCCGCGCGATGCCGGGCAGGCCCGCGATATGATCAGCAAGCGCGGCTGCGTTTTGCTCGGCCCGGTCATAGCGCAGGTGAAACGACATCAGCCCGCGCTCCGCCATCCAGCAATCATAGGGGCTGGGGGTGAGCCCGAGCGTCACAATGGTGTTCTCGATGGCCGTCCGGTGGTCAGGATCGCGCGCGGCGACATAGCCCAGCATCGCGTCGGAATGACCGGCAAGCAGCTTGGTGACGGAGTGGATCACCACATCCGCCCCATGTTTGAAGGGCTGATAGCTGCGCGGCGTGGTGAATGTGTTGTCCACGGCCAGAATGATCCCCCGCGCGCGCGCAAGGGACGCGATCCCCTCCATATCGGCCACGCGCAGGGTCGGATTGGAGACCACCTCGACAAGGATCAATCTGGTCTCGGGCCGGATCGCAGCCTCAATGGCGGCGATATCGGTCGGGTCAGCCAGGGTGGCCTTAATCCCCAGGCGCGGCAGGTCCTGTGTCAGCATCCGCAGGCTGCGCCCGTAAAGCTGATCGCCGCCCACGACATCATCACCCGCCCTGAGCAGCCCCAGCATCGTCGCGGTGACAGCCGACATGCCCGAGGCCGTCATCCAGCCGCCCGCGCAGCCTTCCAGCGCATCGATCTTGCGTGCCAGCACGCTGGCATTGGGATGGCCTTCGCGCGAATAGGTGTAGCCCGGCGCAGTGCCGTCATATTGCGCATCCAGCGCATCCGCATCGCGTGAGGCATAGACCACAGAGGGCTGAAGCGGCGTGGCGACCGCCCGGCTGCTGCCCTCAGGCCATGCTTGGCGACGGATCAGGTTCTTGGGGATATCGCTCATGCCGTGTCCTCGCTTGCGTTGCGCAAGACCTAACGGGGCATGAGCGGAGGGGCAATGCCACCCTAACCCTTGATACAGCGATAATTGAGCGTCTCTGCCGGCCTTTTCTGACCGCTTGGGTGCGTGTAGCTACCGGTCCTGGGCTCCCCCTTGACACCGACCTGTCCGGTCAGACGGGGGCTATTTTGACGACGGCAGAAGCCTTCCACCCGGCGCGACAGCTCAGCGCGGCCAAGCTGTGCAGGATCATAGGTCACCAACAGGGCCGAGTAGATACCGCCCGACTCCAGCGGAAAGGCAAGAATGACGCCTGCACGATCCGCAGGATCAGGAAAGATCGCCGCGTTGAGATCGGCGCGCCGTTCCGCTGCGCGTTCAGGATCGACACCACAGGCCGACAGCGCCAGCACGCAGGCCAGAAAAGGGAGCAATAACTTCATGATTTTTCCACCAATTGTCAGGCGCGGCGCGCCTTTCGCCAAGATCACTTAGGAGTACGATAAGGCGCGCGTGTGGCGCAAATCAGCTATTTCTGCGACAAGACCCAGGCTTCAGCGTCAACCTCAACGAAAGCCTCGATTGCGGCGGTGGCAATGACATGGGTCTGATCGTTTTGTGCATCATGCACGTCGAGCCCGCCCAGAACACCCGTGACCTCTGCACGCCCGCGCGGCAGCTCGGTCTCCAGCGCTGCAATGTCGAGCTGATCTGGGCGCGCAACCCCGATTGTGACCTTCACCAGCATCTGCGCAGGGTCGATCCCCAGCGATTTGAACATCACTATTGAGGAATGATGCAGCGCGTCCTGAATAGCGCGCCGCGCCGCCTTGGTGTAATCCATCCCGTAAAGATCGTTGCCCGTGCCCATCTCCAGAATGATCCGTTTCATGGGGCAGGCTCCATATCAAAGGATACCATGACAGCTGCATTGGCGATCACCGTGACGCCGGAGCCATCGGGTTTGGGGATATCCAGCCCACCCTGTCTGACGGTCACGCTGGGCTGGCCATAGGGAAAAATCGCGAGCAGCTTTTCGGTCTCGACCGCTTGGGGCTGCTGCACCCCGATCTCCACCTCGACAATCATTGCCTCTTTGGGGAACCCAAACGCATCCGCCACAGAGATCGAGTTATGCCACAGCGCATCGCGTATCGCACGGGCGGCGGCTTCGGTGTAGTCGCGCCGCCTGAGCGAGCTGCCCATGCCAAATTCGTGGATCATCCGTGTCTTGGCCATGCTTGCCCTCCCCCCTTGCGCCACGACGCCTATAGCGTCTGACGAAATACCCGAAACACCTGATAGCGCGCCGCACGGCCAGACCCTCTGATTTCAGCCCGTGCTACGTGATTGAGGCGTGTTCGCATACCGCGTTAACGCAAAATGCCGGGCCACGCAAATGACCCGGCATATCAATGGGACAGGCCTCAGCCGGTCAGAACGCCAACGGGTCGAACTCTGCCACGTCAACCGGAATGGTCGGGATAACCGGCGGGTCGATCGGGATAATCGGCGTGACCGGGATGACCGGCGGATCAATCGGGATAATCGGCGGATCAAACGGGATCATCGGCAGATCCACAAGCCCGGGATCACCAAGGCCCTCGAAGATAACCAACCCGGTCAGATCACCGGCGCCCGCCAGCTCCAGGATCAGATCGCCACCAACCGAATTCAGGCTGATCGCATCGCCAGAGATCACAAGCGCCTCAAGATCAGCCACGGAGCGCGCGGTCTCCACCGAGCCAGCCCCGTCAAAGTCGCGGAAGACGAAGCGGTCGCCCGCCTCAAAATCGAAATCGGTCAGCACCAGCGTATTGTGGCCGGGGTTGACGACCCTCAGCGGCTCGCCGAACACCGACGGCTCTTCGGTAATCGCAGACTGGCTGAGCCGCACAATATCCGCGCCCTCGCCCGTGGTCAGGGTCAGATCGGCAAAATTCACGTTGATCTGATCATTGCCCCCGCCCATATCAATCTGCGCCATGAACGTATCAACGAGCCCATCGGCAGCATCGCTGATATCGATATTTGCGTCGAAATCGATCCGGTCGCGCCCGTCACCTGTCACAAGGTTGAAATCATAGCCCTGAACATCGTCGCCCGCTTCAAGGTCCACCGTCACCCGGTTGTCACCGCCGCCAAGATCAACGGCGATATCAAACGGGAATTCGGGCACGAAGGCTCCATTTTCGCCTTCCGTGGTCAGGTCAAAACGGTCATTCCCGTCCCCGGCCGTCACCGTGATCGGCCCAACGATGTCCTGCGTCATCCGCAGGAAGTTGTTCCCCTCACCCAGATCGATGACGGATTGCGCATTTTGAGACAAGCCACCACTTCCTTGTACATCCATGATGACGACGTCATTCCCGCCGCCGGTCGAAATGTCGAAATTGCCGTCCAGACCGTTCGTATTGTCATCATCAATCTGATAGCGAATGTTGATCACGTCGCGCCCGTCCCCTGAGGTCAGGTCGAAATCCAGATCACCCGTGACATCGCGGTAGACAAGCCGGTTATCGCCGTCGCCCAGATCGAAGACATGCTCACTGCGGGCAAATGACGAGAAGTCGGTCACATCGCCCGTATAGCGCACCACATCGTCGCCTCCGCCCAGCAGTATATCGGTATTCGCCGAGGCAAATCCGGTCTCGGTCAAAACCGTATTTCTGATGTTGAGCCTGTTATCCCCGATCAAATCAATGATATCGAGACTGACGGCCGCCGTCTGAATATCCCGACCTAACAAATTGTTATCGATGAAGACGAAGTCATCGCCGCTCTCGGTCAGGATGGTGTGGTCCAGAGC
>CAYGUB010000097.1:0-9752 GCA_964352845.1 uncultured Rhodobacterales bacterium
TAAATAGCAGTTAAATGGCGACGGGTTTGTTTTCTCCCAGCCCGGTGATCGGATCAATCTCCGGCGACAGGATCCGGGCTTTGGGCCAGCTGATATTTGCGATTGCGCCACTGCGTTCCGGGCGCTCTTTCGCGCCGGGAGCGCTGCCATTGGCAAAGGTAATCTCGGCGCCGGATCTCTCCAGCAGCGTTTTCGCGATAAACAGGCCGAGCCCCATCCCCTCATATTCCGGGCGCTCACCCAAGGTCACGCCGCCTGAGCGGCGCCTGATGAACGGATCGCCGATGCGGCCAATCAGATCGGGCGGGTAGCCCTGCCCATCATCGGTGACCCGGATTGTAATTGTCTCATCCGACCAGAACGCGTCGATCCAGACGTCGCGATTGGCAAAATCGACCGCATTCTGGATCAGGTTGCGCAATCCGTGGATGATCTCCGGGTGGCGCTGGATGGACGGCATGCGGGGCGCGGCATCATCACGGGCCAGATATCCGAAATGCAGCACGACGCCACGGTCGCCATGCGGCTCTGCGGCTTCCTCGATCACTGCCGAAAGCGGCATATTGCGCAGGTGCACATCTTCCTTCCCGGCCCGCCCCATGGAGCGCAGGATATCGCGGCACCGATCTGCCTGTTCGCGGATCAGCTCGGCATCCTCCCTCAACTCGGGGCGGTCGTGAAGTTCCTCAAGCAGCTCTGCACTGACCAGTTTGATGGTCGCAAGCGGGGTGCCCAGCTCATGCGCGGCAGCGGCGACCACCCCGCCAAGTGCTGTCAGCTTTTGTTCACGCGACAAAGCCATTTGCGTGGCAAGAAGCGCCTGGCTCATCGCGAAGGTCTCCGCCGTGACCCGACGCGCATAGATCGCCAGAAACACGATCCCGATCATCACCGCGACCCAGAAGCCAAAGACGAAGAGCTGTGGCATATGCAGGATGAAACCCTGCGAGTCGCGCAGCGGAAGATAGTTGAACACAAGAATAGAGACGAGCAGAACGGCGACAGCACCGATAAACAGGGTCGATCTGGAATGCAGCGTCATGGCCGAGACGGTCACAGGTGCAAGCATCAGCAGGGCAAACGGGTTGTTCAGCCCGCCGGTCAGATAGAGCAGAAAGGCCAGCTGGCTGAGATCGAAGAGCAGCGTCAGCATCACCTCACGCTCGGGGAGTCGGCGGTTTTCGGGATAAACAAAGACCGCCACAAGATTGGTGATGACCGACGCTCCGATTGCCAGAAGGCAAAGCCCAAGTTCGATATTGAGATCGAGCACATAATGAGCTGTGATCACCGCAGCGGTCTGGCCAAGGATAGCCAGCCAACGCAGAATGATGAGCGTTCTCAGACGTACCATGCCAGTACGGCCGCTTTCGGTGAGAAAGCCGGATTCAGGGTCTGTTCTCAAGAGGATGTGATTAATAGCGTCATCGTTACCGATTGATACGGGCTTGCGGATCGTCAATCAACAGGATGCGCGTCGCAGGGAAGGAATACGCAATGGGAAAACTCTACGCCACAGTCGCCGCAGGGCTGGTCGTCGCTATGCTGGGCGGTATGGCGGGCTTTGTGTTGCTGAGCGACGCGGAGCAGATCTCAAGCTGTTCGCAATCCACCGTCATGGGAGACGCCGCGATTGGCGGGCCGTTTGAGCTTGTCTCCGAAACGGGCGAGACCGTGACCGATACGGACGTGATCACCGCACCAAGCCTTGTCTATTTCGGCTACACGTTTTGTCCGGATGTCTGCCCGCTGGATGCCGCGCGCAATGCAGACGCGCTCGATATCCTCAGCACGCGGGGCGTAGAGGCAAAGGCCCTGTTCATCACGGTTGACCCGGATCGCGATACGCCTGAGGTGCTGGCCGAATTTACCGACATCCTGCATGATGACATGATCGGCCTGACCGGCTCGCCCGCGCAGATCAAAGCGGCGTCTCAGGCCTACAAAACATATTACAAGAAGCAGCCGGGTGACCCTGATTACTACCTCGTTGATCACTCGACTTTCACCTATCTGGTGATGCCGGAGGCAGGGTTTGTGGAGTTCTTCCGGCGCGATGCAACGGCAGAACAAATGGCGGAGACAGTCGCCTGCTATGCTGCTGACAGTTGATCAATATTTGACCTGCCGCATAGTCAGACCTAGTGTTCTTGGAATGATTGCTGGGAGAGCTTGAATTTATGCCTGATCGCGCCTTGAATGATATCGGCGAAGACAAATCCTTATTGATTGTTGACGATGACGAGCCGTTTCTGCGCCGTCTCGCCCGCGCTATGGAGAAGCGGGGGTTTGAACCGGAATGCGCGGAGTCAGTCGCGGCCGGGCGTGCCATCGCAACCGCGCGTCCGCCCGCCTATGCGGTGATCGACCTGCGGCTGGAGGATGGCAATGGTCTCGACGTGGTCGAGGTGCTGCGTGAAAAGCGCCCTGAGGCGCGCATCGTTGTGCTGACCGGTTACGGTGCGATCGCAACAGCCGTGGCCGCGGTGAAGATCGGTGCCACGGACTATTTGTCCAAACCCGCTGATGCCAATGACGTCACCAACGCGCTTCTGGCCATCGAAAGTGAGCTTCCGCCCCCGCCCGAAAACCCGATGTCCGCCGACCGTGTTCGGTGGGAACATATCCAACGGGTCTATGAGCTATGTGATCGCAATGTCTCCGAGACAGCGCGGCGGCTCAACATGCACCGGCGGACCTTGCAGCGCATCCTGGCAAAACGCAGCCCGCGCTGACGCGTGCAAGGGATCGTCACAGAGCGTGTGCTGTGGCGCGGCGGGCGGACTCTCCTGACGCTTTGCGTGGTCACGTTTCTGGCCGGGTGCGCGGCTTTCCCCGAAGGCACGCGCAGCGAGCCAATCCCCTACCGGTTGGATGAAAGGGGCGTGCAGCTATTGGGCTCCGACTTGCGGATTGATTTCGGGCGAACCGACCATTCGACGATACCTGCCATGACCAAGCTGGTCGGCACAGACCCGATCAGAGAGATCACCTGCGGGGCCCTCACTGGCGCGGTCTGGCCCGGCGATGTCACGCTTTTCTTCGCGTCTGGAGATTTTCGCGGGTGGCAGACGGCTGGTGGCTCTGCCGGGTTGACCTGCGCCAGTGTTGCCTGACGGCTGATCCGGCATCAACACCACCCCCGCCCGTCCCTGCCGGGTCATGACGCGGATTTCGTATCGGCGGCTCAGTTCCAGGCGATGGGTGATTTGCGTTTGAGGGCGCCGCCCAGATGTTGGCGCATCAGGTCGGACGCATCAACGATCTCTCCCTTTTCGAGCAGCGACAGAATTTCCAGATGCTCCGTACATTGCTCAATCAACCGTTCCATATTGACCTCCGCCCGGTATTCCATAAGCCGCCGCATACGGTTGACCCGTTGCAGGGCGATAAGAAAAAACGGGTTGCGCGAGAGTTTTATGATCTCTTCATGAAACAACGCCCCATTCTTCAAAAGCTGTTCTGCAGGCATCATGGTAAGATCAATATCGAGCATGCTTTCCTGAATGCGCCTTTGATCCATGAGCACACGCCGATCCAGTTCGAACGAGGGTTCCAGCATAGCCACAGGCTCAATTGCCATCCGGAACCGGTAGATCTCGTCAAAGGCTTCGGGGGTTCTTGCCACAGGCAGCAAGCGCCACCCATAGCCTTCTTTGCGCTCTGCCCAGCCTTCGCGGGAGGCCCGGATCAACAGATCGCTCACCCGGGCTTTCGTCCATCCGTATCGCTGGCGCAAAAACTGCTCTGTGACCTCTTCGGGAAGGGTGTTGGTAAGCCAGTCATCCGCCAGTTTTTCATATTCCCCGCCTCCGTCTTCTGCGGCGCCATCCCTGAGGTTTTTACCGGCACCTTTCGGCAAACTATCGGCCACAAAATACCCACGGTTGGTATACCGCACGAGGATCTTCTGTTTTTCCAAAGAAATCAGGGCTTCGCGAACCGGCGTCCGCGATACGCCGTAGCGATCGGCAACCTGTTGCGCGCTGATATGCTGACCATGGGCCAGAGATCCGTTCACCACATCAGCAAGTATACGACTGGCAATCTTTCTGGAGAGGTCGCTGGCTGTCATCAATTTTGTCGCGATCTGTTTTTATGTGTCTGTGCAGGGCTGATTGCATGTTTTTCCAAGGCAAATATGCATTTTTATCGGGATAAATGCAATTTGAGATTGGCTTTCAGTCACAATATGCAATCATGCGTCTGGCGCGGGAATCGCGCCCCGAAGAATAACGAAAATGGGAGGACACTTCGTGTTCATGAAATTTACTCGCATCGGCGCGATTGCTGCCGCGGCAACACTGATCGGTGTGACGGGTGCATCTGCCGAATTCAAAGCGGAAAACCCGCAATGTATCGCGCCGTCAAACCCTGGCGGTGGCTGGGACTTCATATGCCGGACAACAGCCAAATATCTGTTTGATCTTGGCATTATCGAAGATTCGATGCAGGTCACAAACATGTCCGGCGGCGGCGGCGGCGTGGCTTTCGCCCATGTCACCAAAGAGCGTAACGAGGATAACAACCTGATCGTTGCCGCTTCCATGTCGACAAGCGCACGGATCGCGCAAGGCATCTATGAGGGCGCAGAGCAGGACGACGTCCATTTCCTTGCAACTTTCGGCGCGGAATATGGCGCGATCGCCGTCCGCGCGGATTCACCCTATACATCGCTGAAGCAGATGATGGATGACATTCTGGCCGATCCGAAATCAGTGGGCATCGCCGGTGGCTCTTCCGTGGGCAGCTTCGATCACATCAAGCCGATGCTTGTTGCGCGTGAGGCGGGTCTTGAGGATGTCACGCAGATGAAATACGTCTCCTTCTCGGGCGGCGGTGAGGCTATGACAGGCCTGCTATCCGGCTCGGTCGAGGCGCTTTCAGGTGACTTCTCGGAAATGCTGGGCTTTCTGGAATCCGGCGATATCCGCATCATCTCGATCCTCGCGCCCGAGCGGCTGAAGAACTTCCCCGATATCCCGACAGCCAAGGAAGAAGGCTATGACGTCGTGGGGGCCAACTGGCGCGGTCTGTATATGCCGGCAGGTAGCTCCGACGAGGCCAAGGAATTCTGGAAAAATGCGATCATGAAGCTGACAGAAGACCCCGGCTTCCAGGCGGAGCTTGCCGCCGCAGCGATTGAGCCGTTCAACAACTTCGGTGACGACATGCAACAGTTCGTTGCTGCCAGCATTGAGGATGTGAAGAAGCTCTCCCAGGAGATCGGCATCATCGAGTAACTGCGCAAGGCCAACCGGTATCTTTGCCGGTTGGCCGACACTCAACACATCTTCTGGGAGGAAATTATGAGTGATCGCATCTTCGGCGGTCTCGGGCTGGCTCTTGCCGTCTTCTATATCTGGGCCACATCGACGATCAAGCTCAGCTTCATGGTGGATATCGTCGGACCAAGAACATTCCCCTACATTATCGGGGCGGGCCTGATGCTGACATCGCTCTACATGATCTTCCGCCCGGATGAGGAACCGGCATGGCCGGGCATCTTCGGCGTTATGGAGATCCTGGCCGCCACGGTGGTCATGCTTCTTTATGGCTGGCTACTGACAGAGATAGGTTTTCTGATCTCCACCGCGCTTGCGACGGCCTACCTGACCTGGCGCCTCGGCACGGCCCCGCTTTGGTCCTTTGTGGTGGGCGCGCTGACCTCCATCGGAATTTACGTGGTATTTCATCTCATCCTCGGCCTGTCACTGGCTGAGGGACCATTCGGCTTTTAGGCGGGGACAGATCCAATGGAAACTCTTACCCTCCTGGGCGAAGGATTTGGCCTCGCCTTTTCGGTGCAGAACATCTTTCTGGCGCTTGTGGGCTGCTTTATCGGAACCATCGTGGGCGCCTTGCCCGGATTGGGCCCGTCCAACGGCGTCGCCATCCTGATACCCATAGCCTTTTCGCTGGGCCTGGGCCCGATCCCGTCACTGATCTTGCTGTGCAGCGTCTATTACGGCGCGCTTTACGGATCGCGCATCAGTGCCATCCTGCTCAACATTCCCGGCGATGACGCGGCGATGATGACCTGCCTTGACGGCCATCCCATGGCAAAGAATGGCATGCCCGGTCAGGCGCTGACGCTTTCGGCCATTGCGTCTTTCGTTGGCGCGTTTCTGGCGACTTGGGGCCTTGTCTTTCTGGCGCCGCAACTGGTCAAAATCGCACTTCTCTTTGGGCCTGCCGAGTATTTTGTCCTCTATGTCATGGCTTTCGCAACGCTGGGTGGGATCATGAGCAACAATCAGGCAAAGGCCCTGTTCGCGGTCGCCTTGGGGGTGGGCATTGCGATGGTGGGCAGTGACAGCCAGACAGGCTCGCAGCGCTTCACCTTTGGCCAGATCTATCTCTATGACGGGGTCAGTTTCCTTGTTGCAGTAGTCGGCCTGTTTGCCCTCTCTGAGGTCTTTTTCTTTCTTGAGCAGCATAGCGGTGGCGCGGTTGGTGAGACCAAGAAGATGAAGATCGGCAAGCTCCTGCCCAGCTGGGCCATGATCAAAAGCTGCATCCCGACCATGGGGCGGACAACGGTAATTGGTTTTATCTGCGGCGTTCTGCCGGGCTCGGGTGCCACGTTGGGATCGTTCCTGTCCTACTCGCTCGAGAAGGCCACCGTCGACCGCGAGGGCAAGACCTTCGGCAAGGGCGATCCGCGCGGCGTCGTGGCACCGGAGGTCGGGAATAATGCGGCCGCTGGCGGCTCGCTCGTGCCGATGCTGGCGCTGGGTATTCCCGGGTCGGGGACAACGGCCATCCTGCTGGCCTTGCTGCTTCAGCTCAGCATCACGCCGGGGCCCCTTCTCTTCGCCAAGAACCCCGATATCGTCTGGAGCCTGATTGCGTCCCTGTTTATCGCAAACGTCATCCTACTGGTGATGAATGTCCCGCTTGTGGGGCTGTTCACCCGCGTCCTTCTGGTGCCGACACGGATCATGATGCCCGTCGTGGCAATGATCTCTGTGGTCGGGATCTACAGCATAACGGGCTCAACCGTCGATGTGATGACGATGGTTGGCTTTGGGCTGATGGGCTGGGTGTTTCGCAAGATGGATATCCCCATTGTTCCGATCATTCTCGGCATCCTTCTCGGCAACGAAATGGAGGTTAACCTGCGACGCGCCATGACTATCTCTGACGGAGATTGGTCGATCCTGATAGGCAGCCCGCTTACCATGATCTTATGGGCAATCGCGATCACCGGCTTCCTGCTTCCCGTGATCATCGGGCGGCGTGTCAAAAAGCGCATGCGGACGGAAATGAACGCGCAAAATGATCAGGCGGGCGCGTGAGCCCGCAGCACGTCAAGATGAGGCCTGGGTCCTGAAAAGGAAATTGAAATGCGTATTATGACCTTACCCTGTGACGGTATCGGTCCGGAAATAATGGCGGCCACGCTTGAGGTCGTGGAGGCGGCGAACAAGAAATTCGGGCTTGGCCTGACCTTCGAGCAAGAAGACTCCGGCTTCACCAGCCTGAAGAAGCACGGCATCACCCTGCGTGAAGAGGTGCTGGACCGGGCCCGCACCGAATTTGACGGCGTTATTCTGGGCACGCAATCCCATATGGATTACCCGGCACTCTCGGAAGGTGGGCGGAACGTCTCTGCCGGGTTCCGGATCGGGCTGGACCTTTATGCGAATGTGCGCCCGGCGCGCAGCCGGGATTTCCTGCCCAATAAGGCGCCCGGCATGGATCTTGTGATCATGCGCGAGGCGACCGAAGGCTTCTACCCGGACCGCAACATGTTCAAAGGGGTGGGCGAGATGATGCCCGACCCCGATATGGCGCTGTCGGTCCGCAAGATCACCCGCCACGGCTCGATGCGGATTTGCCGCGAAGCCTTCAAACTGGCGATGCAGCGCAAACGGAAGGTCGCCGCGATTCACAAGGCCAACTCCTTCCTGATGACAGATGGCCTGTTTCTGGAATGCTTCCGCGAAGTGGCAAAGGACTTCCCCGAGGTTGAAACCGAAGAGCTGATCGTCGACGCCTTTGCAGCGCTCCTTGTGCGCAAACCGCATGAGTATGACGTGGTCGTCGCAACAAATTTCTACGGCGATATCCTGTCTGATCTGGCCTCCGAGCTGTCGGGCTCTTTGGGGCTTGCGGGATCGATCAACGCCAATGCGGAGACGGGGCTGTGCTGCGCGCAGGCTCAACATGGCTCTGCCCCAGATATTCAGGGACAGAATGTGGCCAACCCGACATCCCTGATCCTGTCAGCGGCTATGATGCTCACCTGGTTGGGCGAACAGCGCGGTGTGCAGAACCTGATGGATGCGGGCGCTGCCATTACGGCTGCGGTCGACCGGGTGATTGCCGATCCGTCAAAACGGACACGCGACCTGGGCGGTTCGATAAATACCGATGATTTCGGGCGGTTCGTTTCCGAAGCTGTTTCGGAGAAGGCCATCGCGGCCTAGACGACATCCCCCGGGCCTATGCCCGGCGGGCAATGGGTGGTATGCGGCACGTCGATGCCACCCATTGCCCTCATTGAGGCACTGAGATGACAAAGACCCCTCGACTTGCGCTGATCCACGCCACCCGCTTGGCCATTGATCCGATTGAGAAGGCCGCTGCAGCGATCTGGCCGGAGGTCGAGGCAATCTCGATCCTTGACGAAGGGCTGTCGGTGGACCGCGCAAAGGAGAACGAGCTTTCTTCCCAACTGCACCGCCGTATCGTGGATCTGAGCCGTTACGCGCAGACCTGCGCTGCCGATGGCATTCTGTTCACCTGCTCGGCCTTTGGAACTGCCATTGATCAGGCCTGCGCAGAGGCGCCCGTCCCGGTGATGAAGCCCAATGAGGCCATGTTCGAGGCGGCTTTTTCCTATGGCGATCGCATTGCGATCATCTACACCTTTCCCCCCTCAGCCGAAGGCATGGAAGAGGAGTTCCGGCAAGAGGGGACCAAAAGGGGCAGCGCGGCACGGTTGACGACCTATTTCTGCGACGGTGCGCTTGCCGCGAAACGCGCCGGGGATCATGTGCGCCACGATCAGCTGATCGCTGAAACCGCATTGGGGATCGAACGCGCAGATGTCATCTTGCTGGCTCAGTTCTCCATGGCGGGTGCCGTCCAGGACGTCCGCAAACAGACGGGCATTCCGGTTCTGACCAGCCCTGAAGCCGCGATCACAGAGATCCGGCGCCGCATTGAATCCAAGCAGAAGGGCTAAGACTATGTTAATCGGTGTAATCGCGGATGATTTTACAGGCGCCAGCGATATTGCCAATACTCTGGCAAAGGGTGTCGCGCCTGAGGGGGCTTGCGGACCGCGCAGTTTCCCGGGGTACCCGAAGGGCCCGCGCCTGATGGGATTGAGGCGGGCGCGATTTCTCTCAAAAGTCGAACCGCCCCGATTGATGAGGCCGTGGCCGATGGTCTGGCAGCCCTTGACTGGCTACCGGCGCAGGGGTGCCGGTGCTCAGCCTTGGTCGGACGGGCCCCGACCCTGAACACCGCGATCCGGTACAGCGCCGATATTGGCCGGATGGACACGCACGTCTTTGCGCGTCGCGCAAACCCGGTGAAAAGCGCCAGCGAGGGCCGGGGCAAGGTCAGTCCCGGGGCCGCTTTCGACTATGCGGGCTTATATCCTTCGCAACTGGGCCTATAGCGTCTGCCGAAATACCCTAAACATCACGACACGCGTCCAAAATTTTTATTTCAGGCGGTGTTAGGCGGCGTCTTCATTTAGGCAAGCCATGTCATGATACAGGCGAGTGATACGA
>CAYGUB010000098.1:0-9626 GCA_964352845.1 uncultured Rhodobacterales bacterium
TACAAATGCGGTCCCGATGCCTCGACATGAGTTGATCTCCTTCCTCCACGACCGCCTCAAAGTCTTCCTGCGCGACAGGGGTATCCGCCATGACATCATCGACGCGTGCGTCGCGATGCCCGGCAATGATGATCTGATGCTGCTCGTCAAACGGGCCGAGGCGCTGTCGGAGGTGCTCAAGACCGATGATGGCGAGAACCTCATTCAAGGCTTCAAGCGGGCCAATAACATTCTGACCCAAGCCGAAGAGGCGGATGGGGTGAGCTATGAGCTCGACCCTGATCCGAAATTTGCCGAGGATGACGCGGAAAAAGCGCTGTTCACAGCACTTGAAAGGGCCGAAAAACAGATCACACCGGCAATGTCGGCTGAGAACTTCTCGCATGCCATGGCCGCGATGGCAGAGCTTCGCGCGCCGATTGACGCGTTTTTCGAAGCTGTGAAGATCAATTCCGACAACCAGCTTGTCCGGCGTAACCGTCTGTGTCTGCTCAACAAAATCCGAACCATCTGCGGCGGCGTCGCGGATCTGACGCGGATCGAGGGTTAACAGATCGTTGTGATCCCGCCGGTACAGTCGCGAACTGCCGCAATGTAGCGCTTGATTGACATGTCAACCCAGCTATGCTGCAGCGCAGTATAAGGCGGGACCATGCTCGACAAGCTCAATTTTGAACCGATCACCCAGACGGCGGCGATCCAGCGGGGCCTTCACGGCAATCGCGCGAAATGCTTGCAGCGTTTGGTCCGGCTGGGCCTGCCTGTCCCCGATACCGTCGCCTTGTCGAGCGCGATGGTACGCTCCATCGCCAGCGGGCACAGGCCGGATATGCATGCGCTGCTGGATAATTTCGGGTCCTGGCCGGTTCTGTCGGTCCGCGCCTCGCCGGTGGAGCCGGAATGGGGCGGGCCGGGCACGGTGCTCAATATCGGGATGAACCGCGCCAATCAGGCGTTTTTCGCCTCTCAACTTGGCGCGGTTGCCGCAGCCGAGCTTCATTTGCGGTTCATCCGATCCTATGCGGTCGATGTGGCGCGGCTGGATGACGATCTTTTTGAGGATCCCGATCTGACGGTCGAGCAGGCCTATGAGGCCTATGAGGCCGAGATGGACGAGGAGTTCCCGCAAGATATCGAGATGCAGCTGTTCGAGGTGCTCAAATCCATGAGCCGCGCCTGGGAAGGTACGACGGCGCGGTTGCTGCGGGCATCGCGCGGTGCGCCCGAAGAGGCCGGTCTGGGTCTTGTGGTGCAGCGCATGGCCTTCGGGATTGGGCGCGGGGTCAGCGGCTCCGGCGTCATTCAGTTCATAAGTCCCGAAACGGGCGAGGCGCAGGTCGTCGGGCGCTATCTCAGCCAGTCGCAGGGGCGCGATGCGCTCGATCAGGGGCGGGAGGCGCTTTATCTGAAGGCGGATGCGCGCGGGCCGTCGCTGGAGGAGGCCGATCCGGCCCTGTTTGCGCAATTGTTGGAGTTTGGGCAAACCTGTCGGACGGGTCTGCGCGAAGAGATGCAGATCGAATTCACGGTTCAGGGCGGCAAGCTGGTCGTGCTGGATGCGGTGCGCACGCCCCGCTCGGCCCGGGCGGCGGTCTGTATTGCGGTGGCTTTGGCCGAGGATGAGATTATTTCCACCCGTGATGCGATCATGCGCATTGAGCCTGGGACCTTGTCGGAATTGCTCCACCAGCAGGTGGCTGCTGATGCCAGACGCGATGTGATCTCGCGCGGGGTCGCAGCCAGCCCGGGCGCGGCTGTGGGCAAGCTGGCATTCACCTCGCTTGCCGCACAAGCGTCGGCCTCGCAGGGAGATAACTGTATCCTTGTGCGACGGGAAACGAGCCCGGAGGATATTCGCGGCATGCATGCAGCCCAGGGCATCCTGACGGAGCGCGGTGGTGCGACCAGCCATGCCGCTGTGATCGCGCGCGGGTTGGGCCTGCCTTGCGTCGCAGGTGCGGCCGATCTGGAGATTGATGCCAAGGCCAAGAAGATCACGACCGCCGATGGGCGGGTGTTTGTCGAAGGCGATGAGATTACGCTGGATGGTACGGCAGGGCAGGCTTTGGCAGGCCGTGTGCCGCTGATCCCGGCGGGCATTGGCGGGGCATTCGAGAAACTGATGATCTGGGCCGATGAGATGCGCGATATCGGTGTGCGGGCCAATGCCGACACGCCCGAGGACGCGCAGGTTGCGGCGCTGTTTCAGTCCGAGGGGATCGGGCTGTGCCGCACCGAGCACATGTTTTTCGCAGAGGACCGGTTGACGGTCCTGCGCGAGGCGATCTTTGCGGAAGAAAGCGAAGATCAGCGCGCGGCGCTCAAGCGGCTTTTGCCGATGCAGCGCCACGATTTCGCGCGGTTGTTCGAGATCATGCAGGGCCGTCCGGTCTGTCTGCGCCTGTTCGATCCTCCCTTGCATGAATTTCTGCCCAATACGCGCGACGGTATTCGCGAGCTGGCCGAGGCGCTTGGCCTCAGCGCGCGGGAGGTCCAGTCCCGGATCGACCAATTGGCAGAGTTCAACCCGATGCTGGGAATGCGGGGCGTCCGGCTGGGCATCAAGATGCCCGAGATCTACAATATGCAGGCCCGCGCGATTTTTGAGGCGGCGATAGAGGCCTCGGAGCGCTCGGGCTCGGAAGTTATCCCCGAGATCATGATCCCCCTCGTCTCTGCCAGACGCGAGGTGGAATTGGTCAAGTCGCGCATTGATGCGGTGGCCGCAGATGTGGCGACAAAAACCGGCACGAAGGTCGAATACCGGCTCGGCGTCATGGTCGAGACACCGCGCGCCGCGCTTCGTGCGGGCGACATCGCGCAGCATGCGAGCTTTCTGAGCTTCGGGACCAATGATCTGACCCAGATGTGTTACGGCTTGTCGCGCGATGATGCAGGCCGATTCATGTCGGACTATGTCAATCAAGGCGTGTTCCCCGAAGACCCGTTCCGCGTGCTCGACGCGGACGGGGTGGGGGAGCTTCTGATCCTCGCCTGTGAGCGTGGCCGCCAAGTCCGCGAAAAGGTTGTTCTTTCTGTCTGTGGCGAGCATGGTGGCGATCCTGACAGCATCGCGTTCTGCCGCAATCTTGGGCTTGATTACGTTTCGTGCTCGCCCTACCGCGTGCCGGTGGCGCGCCTGACGGCCGCACAATTGGCGATCCGCGATATGGACGCTGCACAGCAGCCCGAAGATCTGCTCGACGAAGCGTGAAACCACGCGGCTAATCGGCGATGCGAGGATTTCCGCCGATTTCGCCACGCCGCCCGCGCGTCGGCTGGACCCCGCGGGTCAACCTGCAGTATCGCAACAGATGGCTCCTTTGGGGGGATGTCGATGTTTTTGTGCTGGCCTCAAGGTGAAATGATGCGACTTGGTAAGTATATTCTATGCGCCGTATTTGGTGTGTTCTCTCTCGGCGCGGCGGCGGAAAGCCCGCGCCAAGGATCGAGCCTGCCCAAGCTGGAAGGGGTGACGCCCTCCGTGGTGCGATTGACCCTGAACACCAATCAAGCCCTGCGCAATCTTCATCCTGAACGTCTGCTGAAAATCTCGACCGCTCCGGCAGAGGGGCGTCGGCGCGTCACACCCACGCGCCCGGCAGAGATGACCCTGACAGATATCGACGCGATGCCCCATTCCAAAGGTGGCGATCAATGGTACTGCCTGACCGAGGCGCTTTATTTCGAGGCGCGGGGCGAGAAGATCAAGGGTCAGGTCGCTGTGGCGGAAGTGATACTCAACCGCGTGGACTCAAGCTATTTCCCGGACACTGTTTGTGCAGTGGTCCATCAGGGGACCGGCGAGAAACATAAATGCCAGTTCAGCTATCGCTGTGACGGGCTGTCCGAGACGATTGCAAATCGCAGGGCCTGGGAACGCGTGGGCAAGATCGCCCGGCTCATGCTGGACGGGGCGCCGCGGGAATTGTCGGGCGGGGCTACTTTCTATCACACCACCGCCGTACAGCCGCGCTGGTCGCGCGCCTTTCTCAACACGGCGCGGCACGGAGTGCATTTGTTTTATCGTCGCTAACGGTCTCGTCGCTTACCGCGCGCACGGGGTCGTGAATTCATACCGACGTTAAGCCGCCGCTCTGCTAGACCGGTAGCTGTAGTCCCAACTTGACAGCGGTGGCCGCGCATGAGCTCCGATATCAGACTGGCCTTTTCGCACCCGTCCGCGCGGGCAGAGGCGACCGAGGGTCCCGATATCCGCGACCGGATATCACTGCGCGATCATATCCGCGAGGTTGATATCGGTGCGTTTCAGGCAGAGCGCGGCCAGATGCAGCGGATCTGCTTCAACGTGGTGGTGGAAGTCCGCTTGCCCGAGGGGCTTGATGATGATGTTGACAAGATCCTTTCCTATGACGCGATCACCGACGCCATCGACCGGGAGCTTTCGGCAGAGAGACTCAACCTTCTGGAGACGCTTGCAGAACGTGTGGCCGAAGACATCCTGGCTGATCCGCGTGCAGCACGGGTATTTGTGCGCATCGAAAAGCTGGACCGGGGGCCGGGTGCGTTGGGCGTGGAGATCGTGCGCGATCGCGAAATGGTCGCCGGGGCGGCGCTGACCGAACAGATCGTACAGCCGGTGGTTGTGCATCTTGATAATGGGGCCATTGACGACGCGCGTCTGCCATCCGTGCTTGACCGCTTGCAGGAACGCGACGCGCCGGTGATCCTGTGCGTCGGTCCCAGCGATCTGGCGCGCCCCAAAGCGGACAATGCTGCCGCGCAGCGCCGCATTGATCTGCTGGCCATAGAGCAAAACGCCTGGGTGCTGGCAGGCCGGGACAAGCGCTGCGTGGTTGTATCTACCCGGACAGAGCTTGACTGGGCGATGAAGAACAAGCAGATCAGCGTCTGGGCGCCGTCAAAAATCGTTCTGGACGCGACTGAGGGGCCGGGCGGCGCGGTGGTTGATCCGTTTTCGCTCAGCCAGTGGTTTGCACAGGAATTCCACGCATTGCGGCATTTTGCTCTGGGCGCCGGGGTCAGCAAGGAGCGCTGGCTTTGCGTTGAAGATGTGTTAGCTTGCAGAGACTTACGGCTGTAATTGCCCTGGCAAGCTGGACCCATGTCACAGTATTTCCGACCCATCATACACAATGATCCCGCACGCGCCGATCTGGCCCTGCCCGTGGCCGGGACGCGGCTTTGGTTCGACACGGTCGAGCGCATGAGGCGCGGCGAGCCCAGCGCGCTGATCCCGGCCTCATCGGCCCCGCCCCAGATTCTCGAGAAGATCACCGGCCCGCGGCCGTTCTGCGCGCGGTTTGCACCAGGCGGGCCCTCCCTGATGGGGGTGATGAATGTCACGCCGGACAGTTTTTCGGATGGTGGCAAGCTGGGCGCGCGGCAGGACGCAGAAACCCGCGCGCGCCAGATGATCGATGCGCAGGTCGAGATCATTGATGTGGGCGGCGAAAGCACCCGCCCGGGTGCCGAGACCGTGCCGCCCGAGATAGAGATCGCGCGCACAGCGCAGGTGATCGCAGCGATCCGCGCGATGGATCCTGAGATAGAGATCTCCATCGACACGCGCAAAGCCGTCGTGGCAGAGGCCGCCGTGGAGGCCGGGGCTACGATTATCAATGATGTCTCGGCATTGACCTTTGATCCGGCGATGGCTGAAACCGTCGCGCGGCTGGGCGTGCCGATCTGCCTGATGCATGCGCAGGGTGATCCGGCCACGATGCAGAAAAACCCTCTCTATGGTGAGGTCGTGCTTGACGTCTATGACCACCTGAGCGCGCGCATCGACGCGGCGCAGGCGGCAGGCATTTCCCGCGATCAGATCATAATCGACCCCGGCATAGGTTTCGGCAAGACGCTGCAACACAATCTCAGCCTGATCCGGCGGGTGGGTCTGTTGCACGGGCTTGGCTGTCCGGTGCTGCTGGGGGTCTCGCGCAAGCGCTTTATCGGCACAATCAGCGGCGAGATGACACCTGCCCTGCGCGCGCCGGGCTCGGTCGCTGTTGCCCTTGAGGGCGCACGCCAGGGTGTGCAGATCATTCGCGCACATGATATAGATGCCCATAAGCAAGCATTTGCACTTTGGTCTGGCCTATCTGCACATAGGTAAGACGCATCACAAAAAGGGGCCCGGCATGGCAAGAAAATTCTTCGGTACAGATGGCGTGCGCGGCAGAGCCAACAGTTTCCCGATGACTGCTGATATGGCATTGCGTCTGGGGGCGGCGGCGGGGCGCTATTTTCACACTGACAAAGGCGTCCACCGGGTGGTGATCGGCAAGGATACACGGCTGTCGGGATATATGCTGGAAAATGCGCTGACGGCCGGGCTGACCTCTACGGGGATGAATGTGCTGCTGCTTGGGCCTGTACCGACGCCCGCCGTGGGGCTGTTGACCCGCTCGATGCGCGCCGATCTCGGGGTGATGATTTCGGCCTCGCATAATCCCTATCACGACAACGGTATCAAACTGTTTGGCCCGGACGGGTTCAAGCTCAGCGATGAGGCCGAGGCGGAGATCGAAGAGCTTCTGGAAGGCGAGATCACCCCCGCCCAGCCCGAGAATATCGGCCGGGCCAAGCGGATTGACAACGCGCATGGGCGCTATGTCGAACGCGCGAAGGCGAGCTTTCCGTCCGGGCTGCGGCTTGACGGATTGAAAGTTGTCATCGATTGCGCCAATGGCGCGGCCTACCGTGCGGCGCCGGATGTCTTGTGGGAACTCGGCGCGGAGGTGGTCGCGATGGGCATCTCGCCAAATGGGCTCAATATCAATGAGGGCTTTGGCTCCACCGCCCCTGAGGCGGCTGCCGAGAGGGTTGTGGCAGAAGGGGCGGATGTCGGGATCTGTCTGGACGGCGATGCAGACCGGGTCATGATCCTGGATGAAACCGGCCGGGTGGCCGATGGGGATCAGCTGATGGCACTTCTGGCGACCCGTTGGGCCGGGGAGGGCAGGCTGAACGGCGATACGCTGGTTGCCACGATCATGTCCAATCTCGGGCTGGAGCAGCATCTGGCAAGCGCGGGCATTGCGCTGAAGCGCACACCGGTCGGTGATCGTTATGTGGTCGAGGCGATGCGTGCGGGCGGCTACAATCTGGGTGGAGAGCAGTCGGGCCATATCGTCATGACGGATTATTCGACGACCGGGGATGGTCTGATGGCGGGTCTGCAATTTCTGTCGCAGATGGCGCGGATGGGTCAGTCTGCCAGCGCCTTGACCCGGCAGTTCGAACCATGCCCCCAGATCCTCAAAAACGTGCGCTATGGCGATGGTAAGTTGCCGCTGGAGGCCGCATCGGTCAAAGCCGCGATCTCGGAGGCCGAGACCCGGCTGAATGGAAATGGTCGGCTCGTCATCCGCAAATCCGGCACGGAGCCGCTCGTGCGGGTCATGGCCGAAAGCTCTGACGAGGCCGTCATGATCCAGGCCGTCGATCTGGTCGTTGCAGCTGTTGCGGCAGAGACCTGAGCGCGCTTAGCGACGCTGAAACACAGCGCCAAGGGCGCGCGACTGGCTGATGGCGATCCCGCCAAGGATCAGCGCCAGAGCTATGAACAACTGGGCGGGGAGCTCTTCGTTCATCAGGGTGATCCCAAAGATCACCGACCAGACGGGCACCATATAGCTCGTCAGGCTCATGAACAGTGATCCCGCGGTGGTGATTACCCGAACCCGGATCACGGCGGCCAAGGCGGTCGGGAACAGTGCGGCATAGAGCAGGGCTATCGTTGGGCTTTGCGGCCATGCGCGCGGCCAGCCCTCACTGATCAGGGCGATGGGGAGCAGAACGATTGCCGCTATCATCAGCGTGGCCGTGGCAAAGGCGATGGGCGGCATCTTGGGCGCGCGGCGGGTGACGACCGAGCCCGCCGCATAACATGCTGCAGCCCCGATACAAGCGAGCTGACCCAAAGCTGTGTTCGGATCAGGGTCGCCTTGCATCGCTTGTGCCCCGATCATCAGGTAAAGCCCCGAAAAGCCCAGCAAAATGCCGATGACCCGTCGCGGCCCAATACCTTCCTCGGGCGAGAACAGATAGACCAGCGGCAAGACCAGCAAGGGCACCGCACCCATCGCAATTCCTGCGAAGGCGGAGGGCACAAATTGCTGTCCCCAAGAGAGCATGGCGAAGGGCAGCGCTATGGCGCCCAGCCCGATTGCTGCGGCATAGGCCCAGGCCTGCCGCGATGGGATGGATCGCAGCCCCTGTCCCAGCGCGCCGCCGATGATCCACAGCGTAAAGGCCGCGATACCCACGCGCCAGGCAGCAACGGTCCATGGCCCGAAACCGTCCAGCGACACCCGAACCGACAGGAAGGCGCCGCCCCAGATCAGCCCGAGGCACAGGATCAAGACCCAGTTCAGCAGGCCGGGATTTTGCGGAGAGGGAGAGGTCATCAGCGTCCTTGGCTTGGCCTCTCACGCTATCGCGGCGCGACGGTGCAAGGAAGATAAATTTGGAACAAAACAGGGGGCAGGCGGGTTTGTTAACCAAGCGAAACAGATCAAGAGGTGTTCGAGATGACGACAGAAATCTTTATTCCCCTGCTCAGCTTTGGAACTTTGGTTGCGGTGGCGGCTTTTGCCTATATCTCCCGCAAGCGGACCCTGGCGCGTATGAAAGACGACGACGCGCCGAAATCCACTCTCGCAAGTGACGCAGACAGTCACGGCAAGCCAGCCGACGTCTGAGATCAGCGAACAAGGACTGATTAGCGGCCCGCTCCGACCGGACGGGTCGCGGAAGGCCGAGCCCGCATCCCTTGCGGAACTATCGTTTAAGTGATGGTCGCACTGCCCGGCTTTGGTGATATTGGCGGGCCAACTTGGTCCTCAACCCCAATGTCACCTGCCCCACAGGAGCCCGCCGTGGACGCTCCGTCAGCCGAGGCTGTGGCGCCGCTCCGGCCAGTCGCTGTGATCCCGGTATTGACGAAGGTTGCACCGATCCCCGTGCCCGCCAGTTTGCCGCCGCCGCAAGGCACCGGACCGCGCGCCCCTATTTGAAGGCGCGCGGTCCGACAGATATCAATTTTTGGCTTTGTCGACCATCTTGCCTTCGGAAATCCACGGCATCATCGCGCGCAGCTTTGCTCCGGTCTCTTCGATCTGATGGGCATCATTCATGCGGCGGGTGCCTTTGAAGAAGGGCTGGCCTACCTGATTTTCGCTCATGAAATCACGCACGAATTTACCGGTCTGGATGTCGGTCAGGATCGCCTTCATGCGCGCCTTGGTCTCGTCATAGGGCAGAACGCGCGGCCCGGAGACATATTCACCATATTCCGCAGTGTTGGAGATCGAGTAATTCATGTTGGCGATGCCGCCTTCATAGATCAGATCAACGATCAGTTTCACCTCATGCAGACATTCGAAATAGGCCATCTCCGGCGCGTAGCCCGCCTCGACCAGCGTCTCGAACCCCATGCGGATCAGCTCGACCAGGCCACCACACAGGACCGCCTGCTCGCCGAAAAGGTCGGTTTCGCATTCCTCGCGGAAATTGGTCTCGATGATGCCCGAACGGCCGCCGCCAACGCCGCAGGCGTAAGAGAGCGCGAGATCATGGGCATTGCCCGAAGCATCGTGATGAATGGCGATCAGGCAGGGCACGCCGCCGCCCTTCTGGTA
>CAYGUB010000099.1:0-9410 GCA_964352845.1 uncultured Rhodobacterales bacterium
CGTTGAAATCTTTGATTTCAGGCAGTGTTACGTGATTAAGGTTTTTCGCATGACGCTCTAGTAGTCACGGGTCTCTGGAGCGAAATCCTGCACCTTGAAGCGCACCCGCATGATATAGCTGTCCTCTCCCGCCTCCGTCTCAAGCTTGCCGCCTAACTGGATCGCAAAAGCGTCAATCAGTTGTGCGCCAAGCCCCGTGCTTTCCGCCAAATTCTCTCCCCCGACGGAATTGGCCAGCGTGAAGGTACAAAACTCCCCCTCCTGCTTGAGCGTGGCTGCAAACCAGGGCCGTTCGCTCTGCGGCGCGCCGGTATATTTCAAGGTGTTGGTCATCCCCTCGGCCACCATCAAGGACAAAGGCACGGCCTGATCCGGAAACAGCAGAACGGGCTCGATATCTGTTGTCAGCTTCGCATCAGTCTCATTGGCCAGCCCCACCTCCAGCGATTTCTCCACAATGTCGGTGATCAGCGCGCCAACATCGATCATCCCGCCATTTTGTGACTGGTAGAGATCACGGTGAATCCGCGCGAGGCTCAGGACCCTGTCTTGCAAACGGCTCAGCACCGATCGCGTCTCATCATGCTCAGCGGTTCTGATCTGCATGTTCATTATGGATGAGATCAATTGAAGGTTGTTTTTCACGCGATGATGCACTTCCTTGATCAACACATTCTTTTCGCGCAAGGCATTCTCAAGGCTGGCCTCGTCCTGCAGAATGTCCTGCGTCATCCGCTCAAAATTGAGGTTCAGCGCCTTCAGCTCGTTCGGCATCGAGGCCGATGTGTCGATGGATGACAGGCTGCGGTCGCGGGTGAATTTATCCATGGAGATCCGCAACCTGGTGATATGGCGCAACACCAACATGTAGACCGACAACATGGCAACGGCCATGCTGGCAAACCACATCAGAACCGGGAAAAGGCTGGGCCTTATGATGCCGGCAACACGGCTGGCCAACCCGTCATCTACGCGCCAGACCCCCATCACCGTGACCGGAGAGCCCTCTACCGGGACGACCGTATACGTGCGGCTCTCGCCGCGCAGGTTCTTACCGTGAAACGCATCCGCCGTCCGGACAGAGAGGTCTGCCGGATCTATGCCGATGGGAAATTCAAACCCCGCGGCGCGCAGATCCCCGCGCGCAGTCAGCAGCGCGCCATCAGCGGTGAATGTGACCAGCTCCTCCAGCCCCAGAAAGGCCAGATCCTCGGTCGAGTCGGGCAGGCCCGAATGAGGCATCGAGATCGAGACAAATCCGGCAAACTCCCCGTCGATCTCAAACGGCTCGGAGAGGATGAAGACGGAATCGCCGCTCAGCGGCGCGCCAGTATTGGCGACCAAATTCCGCTTTTGAGCGGCAACAGCCTCGCTAAACCCGGGCCAGTCCGAGAAATCAAAGCTTTCGCCGGTGGATGAGCACGTCATCTGGCCCGAGACAGGCAGAATTCCGACAAAGCTGTAGCGGTCATTCTGCGCAACAAACTGGCCCAGATCGGTGGCGCAGCGCGCCGGATCACCCATGAAATCGCCAATAATGGTCGCAAGGAACCGCGCGGCGCCGGATGCGCTTTCGATGATCAGCTCTTCGCGTTTTGCCGCGCGCCCCGTCAGTGCAAGCAGCGCAAGATCGGCATTGCGCTCTGCCTCCAGGGCGACGCGGTTGGTCTGATAGATGGCAACCGCACCAAGCGGGATCAGGGCCAGTGTCAGAAGCAGCAGAATTTGGATCCGAAGGCTGTTATACCACGGAGCGTTCATCCCGATGGGAGCCCCGGACTGCCCACAACGGCCATGGTCGCTCCGTCCGTCAGCTCCAGCGCTTCATCTTCATCCAGATGCAAAAGCTCTGTCAGTCTGGCGCGTGCACGGTTGACCCGGCTCTTGATTGTACCTGTCGCCACGCCGCACATCTGCGCCGCGTCCTCATAGGCGAAGCCGGACGCCCCTACCAGGATCAGCGCCTCGCGCTGTTCGTCCGGCAACTGGTTGAGGGCTTGCTTGAAATCCATCATCTGAAGCCTGCCGTCATGTTCTGGCTTGACCGACATCGTGTCGGAAAACACGTTATCGACATCGGCGACCTCGCGGTTCAGTTTGCGGCGGCTGCTGTAGAAATTGTTGCGCAGGATGGTGAACAGCCAAGCCCGCATATTCGTGCCGGGATCGAATTTGTCCATATTGCTCCAGGCCTTCAGGACCGTGTCCTGCATCATGTCATCGGCTGTGGCACGGTTGCGCGTCAGGCTGAGCGCAAATGCCCTGAGCGCCGGTAGATGTGTGACGAGCTCATCGCGAGGATCAAGTTCGCTCATTTCTTGGCCTTGATTTCTTCATCCTGCGCGCGCAGCACACAGAGCAGATCAGCGATCTGATCGGGCATCTCGTCGCTTTCGAGTTCCGAGAAAACCTTTTTCAGATTTTCGTCGATATACTCATCGACCCTCGTCCTTTTGGGGTTTTGCCTGCTTGTCATCGCGCTGAACCACCTCATTTACAAAATTATGAACATACGGGAACCAACGCTGTTCAAAAGCGTTGGTTCCACGAAAATTCAAAAAAAAGGAAACAGACATGAGTGAAACGGATGTGGGAACCAGCTTTTCTGATCTCCTCGCGGCGGAGCTTCCATATCTGCGCCGCTACACACGTGCGCTGACAGGGTCGCAAGCGAGGGGCGACAAATATACTGTGGCGACGCTTGAGGCTATTCTTAGGGACAGATCCCCATTTGAGAATGACGATTCCATGAAGGTCAATCTGTTCAAATGCTTCCATTCGATCTGGTCGAGCTCCGGGCAGACCTTGTCCGAGCCGGAAGACACATTGCGCAGCCGCGCCCATGGGCTGCTGGCCAAGCTGACCACCAATTCGCGCGAAGCGTTGTTGCTGCGCACCGTCGAGGAGTTCAGCCTGAAAGACGTCGCCAAGATCATGCAGATCGAGGTCGATGAGGTGCGCACCCTGATTGCCACGGCCAACAGGGAACTGGCCGATAGTGTCAAAGGCAAGGTTATGATTATCGAGGATGAGCCGGTGATCGCAGCCGATATCAAGGCGATTGTTAGCGGCCTTGGCCATCAGATCACCGGCATTGCCCGCACACATGCACAAGCCATCGAGTTGGGCAAGGAAGAGAGCCCTGATCTTATCCTGGCCGATATCCAGCTTGCCGATAATTCATCCGGGATCGAGGCTGTCAATGAGCTGCTGGACATGATTGATGTGCCCGTCATTTTCATCACCGCCTTCCCCGAGCGTCTGTTGACAGGTGACAGGCCGGAGCCCGCATTCCTGATCTCCAAACCGTTTGAGGAGGCGCAGGTTCTCTCGGCGGTCAGTCAGGCCATGTTCTTCGCATCAACAGCCACACTCAAGGCATAACAGTGCCCGCGCCTGACGGGGCGCGGGCCAAACAGCTTAGCTGGCAATCAGCGCTCTGAGCATCCAGACGGCTTGCTCATGGAACGCTGATCGCGCCGTGGCCAAATCTTCGGTCACAGGGTCATTATGCTCCCCTGCAATCGTGATCAATGCATGCAACCGGTGCGCCAGCCGCTCATGGTCATGGGCGAGCGTTTCGCACATCTCCTTGGCAGTGGCGGATGTATCGCTGTCTTCGATCACCGAATTGGCGACGATCTCTGCCATCGACATAGGCGCCATCTGGCCCAAGGCGCGCATCCGCTCGGCCAGCGTATCGGCTGCGGCGAACATGTTCTCATATTGCTCTTCCGTCAGTTTGTGTACGGAGTAGAACAGCGGTCCCTCAATGTTCCAATGCACCGCGTGGGTTTTGAAGGTCAGCCGGTATGTATCGGCCAGAATGTCGCGCAGGCCGCTTGCGACCGTCTCCGGTGTCCGGACCCCTGAAGAAACCGCTTTTGGACCCGCTGTTACGTGAAGTGCTTGTACCATCTTCTATCCTTTCTTCTTTGTTCCAGTTTTTTTCAACTAACCTCGTATGACGCGCATGATCAGCGTCGCGACAAACAGGATCAGGAAGATGAAAAACAGGATCTGGGCAATCCCGGCAGAGGCCGACGCGATGCCGCCAAACCCAAAGACCGCAGCAATCAAGGCCACGACGAGAAAGATAAGTGAATAATGTAGCATGGTGTTCCCTTTCATTTCCTGCGCGACCGGTTGGCAGCGCTTTCAATGTACACAACCAGCACCGCCCCCGGTATGTTCCAAATTTTTTTGCAATCCTTTTTCGGAACCATCCGGCAAGTCAGACGTTCGAACTCAGACGCAGCTATGGAGGAGAAAGCCGATGGCTACCGCAAGCAAGAAGACAAATGGGCGGGCAAGCGACGCAACCGCCGCAGACCTGACAGCGCAGATAGAGACGCTGCGCGACGATCTCAGCGCGCTGACAAAGACCATCGCGGATCTCAGCGAGAGCGCCCGGGAAGATGTCGCGGCAAGCGCTAAATCAAAGGCCGAGCATCTACGTGGGAAAGCTGAAGACACAGCGCAGGCCGCGCAGGAGCAAGCCGCGCGGATGCAGGGTCAGGCCAATGAGTTCATTCGCAACCAGCCCGCAACAGCGCTAGGCATCGCGGCCGGGCTCGGATTTCTGATCGGACTGCTCGGCGCGCGGCGCTGATCGATGTTCGGGATAGAACGACGCGCAGCCAAGGCTGCAAGACGGGCGGGCCTGCTATCGGCAGGTCTGCTTTTCTGTCTGGTGGGAACTGCCTTTCTTACCACAGCCGTGTGGCTTGCCTTGCTGCCCATTGTGGGTGCTGCAACCACGGCGATCATCCTCGCCCTGCTTTATCTGGGCGCTGGCGCGATCATCATCGGGCTGGCTCTGCACTCACGGCCAGAGCCGGACAGGCCGCATCACGCAGCCGCCCCGGAGACCGCGCCCGGCGACGGGCCGCCGATCGTGCAGGCCTTCATGTACGGTCTTCAGGCCGGGTCCCAGTCTCGGTCCCATCGGGCGTCTCGGCCCGACTGACTTCACTGTTTGAGACGGCCTCGAGGATCATCTCATTGGTAAATGGCTGCTCCAGCTCGGTCACAGGCAGGCCAAAATCCTTCCCGCCGCCGATGACAATCGCCTGACTGCCCGCCTCCACGAAGCGGCGCAACATGTTCAGGTCCTGATCGCCAATAATTGCCGGGCGCGCGAAGATGCAGATCCGGTCACTGGGATGCAAACCCGCAAGATCGTGCAGAGACGGTTCGACCAAAACCGTGCTCATCGGGAATTGCGCCTCAAGCGCGCCAGCCAGATCCATGCTCAGAATCCGGTCAGGCTCCGCAATGTAGAACGTTCGTTTCATTCAATACTCCCCGCCAATATCTGCAGCGATTACATCTGCCGGGCACGCGTTGCATTAATATATGACATAGCTCGACGCGGAAATGCCATCGCACGCGACGCAGAGAACTGCGGCTTGTAGCGTCTGACGAGATCCCTGACACATCACGCATCACGTTTGAGCCGGGCAGGATAGTACGCCGTCTTACATACGCAAACACGACCACGCGACTTGTCACGAAAGCGGCGATCCAGATCAGATCGGGCTTCATCATCAACATTGTCCGTCGTCAAATAAAATGAGACATCGGAGCTGACTGCGCAAGAGAGGCGCTGGGTTTGCCTGCGATCATGAACACCTAGTGAAGCAACACAACCCGATCAGCAGTTGCAACAATAGGTTCAGCCCAGGTCACCGAATAGACCAGGGACCGATTTTACCCTATGGTTTTGTTGGGGTAGCTGAAGCCTCTTCCTCGATAGGAAAGACAATGTCTCGCATGGCACGTGAAAAGAAGATCCACGCGATTGTAAGAAAACTGGACTGCTTCGGCGATGTGCCTTTCAAGGTAGACTACCAAAATCACGTTTTATGCTGGTATCACCCAATCACGAATGAAGGCTTGCCTGATCCGGATTATCTGGTGTTCGCAATCGAGGGACGTGAAATCCCTTCTATTTGGTCGTTTCAAAACGAAGTTGACATTGAAAATGTCATCAAACGCTTCAACGACGCGAAAATCCGGGATAGTGAGCTTAGCTTCCTGGAGCAGGCAAGCAACTATATAGGGGCGTCCGACGTCAGCGCTTATGGGTCCAAATAGCTTCATGTGCCGACAGAGTGTCCGGGCGCGAGATCGTCAAAGAGGTGGTTTGTTTCGTGACTTCCCTTCTTTGGCCGTGCGGCGCTGAGTGCGACCTCAATGGCTGAACGCGCAGTGCCGCATGACGCCGTCCGGGTCCCGTCTTGCGGCAGGAGGCTGGCCAATGGGCAGGGATTTACTGCCGAGCCTGAGGCCCCGGTCCCACAGCCGGACCCTGAAACCATGACCAGAGCACTCAATCGCTCTCTTGAGGCGCGTATTGTCGAAAACCCCGCGCACTGGTTTTGGGTCCATAACCGTCGGACAGGCGGAAAGGGCATTATTGCCCGGTCACGCGCCAAGCGCAGCGAAAACGGTGACACCAGTGGCTAAAATAGCGTTCTATGCAAACAACCTGACCGAGCGCGGAACTGCGGTTGCGCTCTATGACTATGCCGCCCAAAGTCAAAAGCTGCTGGGGCACGAAACTGTGGTTCTGTATGACAAAGGTTTTGAAGGAAATAACCCCAAAGTCATCGAAAAATTCCAGGCCGCGTTCGATCTGATCCCTTGTGACGGTTTTGCAGATGCAGACAGCCATATTGGGGCGGAAAACTGCGACCTGGCGTATGTTCTGAAAGCCGGCAAGCGGGACGGTCTGGTGTCCAGGACCGTGCCCACGATGGTACATGCCGTTTTTTCCACGACCGTTCGCCAGATCCATGGCGCCTCATATGCCTATGTTTCGGAATGGTTGTCGGATCATTGCACCAAGGGCCTTGTACCTTGGGTGCCCCATATAGTGAGCATCGGCGATACGGATGATACGCTGCGCGAGCTGCTGAACATTCCCGAAGACGCGTTGGTGTTTGGCTGCTACGGCGGGGCGACCAGCTTTGACATCCCTTTTGTGAAGAAGGTGGTCATTCCCCAGCTGCTCGAAACGGCCGGAAACATCTACTTCATCTTCATGAACATCGAGAAGTTCATTGATCATCCGCGCGCTGTTTTCAGACCGGGTTCGGCGGATATCGAAGAAAAAACCGCATTCATCAATACATGTGACGCGATGCTGCATGCACGGCAGCGGGGAGAGACCTTTGGGCTTGCAGTCGGGGAATTTTCATTGCGGGCGAAACCCGTCCTGACATTCAAAGGCTCAAAGGAAAAGGCGCATCTTGACTTTTTGGGCAACACCGCACAGACCTACGAGACTGCGCAGGAGCTGTATGACCTGATCATAAATTTCGATCGTTCCGCACCCTCTGCGCAGCAGGCATATCAGCGGTTGTTTTCGGCACAGCCCGTTATGCAGCGCTTTGACGAGTATCTGATCCGACCGGCCGGGGCCGGAGATTTGGATGGTGCGCGAAAAGCCATTGGCTTGCGACGATGGGACCCTGTTCTGCTGTCGCGCCCCAAGTTCAGAAAGATTTTCGGAGCTTCGCGCAAAGGATAGGCGTTTCAAGACGTTCGCGGCGCTGGTATCGTAACACAACAAAGCCGTGGAGAACGTCATGCAACCCAACAAATTCTTACGGAATCTCGGAAACCCGGCTTTGCTGCTTTACAAAGCGTGCAAAAGTTATGTTCGCAGCTACGAAGGCTATTCTTACAAATTCCACAAAAATGGCGAAGCGCGGTTGTTCTCTCAGCTTTCGGGGCGCGACATGCGCACGGTCTTTGATGTAGGTGCCAATGTGGGAGAGTGGAGCCAGATTGCACGCTCAAGTTTTCCGCATGCCGCGATCCATGCTTTTGAGCTGTCTGACACAACTTATAACATACTGGCCAAAACCGCATCCGAGCATGGGTTTACCGCGAATAATTTCGGCCTCTCCGAGCAGGACGCAGAGATAGAATACAAGGACTATGGTGACGGCTCCACAGTCAATACGATTATCGTAGACGCTGATTTTCATGATGAGCGGCTGGCGGCCAACATCAAGACCGCCAAAGTCACGACCGGAGACGCCTATTGTGCGGCCAACGGCATTGAACAGATCGACCTACTGAAAATTGATGTCGAGGGCGCAGAGCATCTTGTATTGCGCGGGTTCCACCGCATGCTGTCCGAGCAGCGGATTGGATTGGTCCAGTTCGAATACGGCTTCGTCAATGGTGACGCGCATTTCCTGATGAAGGACTTCTTCCGGCTTTTTGAAGATTATGGCTACGTCATTGGCCCCCTCAAGCCAAAGGGTGCCATCTTTGGGCCGTTTGACTACACGTTGAATAATTTCAAATCGGGACCAAATTTTGTGGCCGTCAACAAAAAGCGACCGGATCTGATTGACGCGGTTGCAGGCCCTTCCATCCGTGGTTTTTTTGGCTCGGAGACAGGGGCGCAGGACAGCGGTCAAGGGCGCAGCCGTGAACAGGACGCTGGCCCATGCTCAGAAGGTCATACCGGTGATCAGGCAGATCAGGGCGTGCACCCCTAGGCCAGATCGCGGTCGGTGTTTGTCTCGACACAGGCATGCGCTATAGGGTGCCGATAGATAGCCGACGCAAAGCTGAACAGATTGTGGACGAATTTCAAGACATGCCCCGACGAACACAACCCATTGCAAGACGCCCTGATGTGCAGGGGGTGTTTGAAACGACTATGGCACTTGGCACGAAGCTTCCCGGCAATTTGGGTTACATCGCACGTCGCAAGCTCAAGCGTCGCCAGTGCGCGCGCATGCAAGATACCTTCTCTGAGGTTCTGGCCGAGACGCGGGACGGCGATCTTTGTGTCGACCTTGGTGCCAATATCGGCTCCATTACCCTGAGGATGGCCAGGACAGGGGCAGATGTGATCAGTTTCGAACCGGATCCCGGCGCCTTTGCGATGTTGCAGGACGCAGTGGCAGAGCTGCCCAATGTCACGCTGATCAACAAGGCGGCGGGGCATCAATCCGACAGTCTGCTGTTGCACCGGTCCGCGAAATGGTCCCCTGACGATCCTTCGGGGCATACGCAAGGCTCGTCTCTTGTGCATAGTGACAATGGCGCGGACGATGAGAACGCGGTTCGCGTCGATGTCGTTGATATCATCGCGTATCTGGAAGCCTTGGACCGCGATATCCGGATCCTCAAGATGGATATTGAAGGGGCCGAGTGGGATATCCTCGCCAGATTGGTCGATCACCCCATTCTGTCGCGCATTGACTGCATTTTTGTGGAAACCCACGAACGCCAGGACCCAAAGCGTTATGTACCCATGTTTGAGGATTTTCAGGATTGGGCCGAAAAAATCGAGCGGCCATATATCAACCTCTACTGGGTTTAGAGCGTCATGCGAAAAACCTGAATCACGTAACACTGCCTGAAATCGAAGATTTCAA
>CAYGUB010000100.1:0-9126 GCA_964352845.1 uncultured Rhodobacterales bacterium
TCCTGCCGGGAGACCGTCTGGACCGATCTGTTCTTGCTGGTCGAGCGCTGGATCGAGGGCGATCGCAATGCGCGTATCCGCCTGCACCGGGCGGGCTGGGATCTCAGGAAATGGCGATTGCGGCTGACCAAATGGCTGGTCTGGCTGATGATTGCCGTGGCAACCGGCGGGGCCTGGGTGTTCTACTTCACCGACGCGCCCAGTCTGGCGCGCGATCTGATCAGCTTCACCGCGCATCCGGTAAGCTACATAACCATTGCCGTGCTGACCGCGACCACCTTCGTCTTTGGCGGCTTCATGCGCGAACAGGTCTGCATCTATATGTGTCCCTGGCCGCGTATTCAGGCCGCGATGATGGATCCCGACACGATAACAGTCGCCTATCGTGACTGGCGCGGCGAGCCGCGTGGCAAACACCGAAAAGGCGCTCTGGCGGCTGCAAGCGCGCGCCTTGCCACGCCCTATGCGGAGGCCCCCGATACGCTGCCCGAACCGGAGGCCCTGCAACTGGGCGATTGCATAGATTGCAAGGCCTGCGTCAATGTCTGCCCCGTGGGCATCGACATCCGCGACGGCCAGCAGATGGAATGCATCACCTGCGCGCTGTGCATTGATGCCTGCGACGAGATGATGGACAAGATCGGCAAGCCGCGCGGGCTGATCGACTATATCGCCCTGAGTGATGAGCCGGCCGAGCGGGCAGGGGCCGCGCCCAAACCCGCCTGGCGCCACATTCTGCGCCCGCGTGTGCTGCTCTATACGGCCATCTGGGGCGCTATTGGTGCAGGGCTTCTCTATGCGCTGTTCATCCGCTCGGATATCGAAATGACGGTCAGCCCGATCCGCAATCCGCAATTTGTCATGCAATCGGATGGGGCGATCCGCAATATCTATGATGTGCGTCTGCGCAACAAGCTGGGTGAGCCGCGTGCCTTCCATCTCAGCCTGACCAGCGACACGGTGCTGCGCATTGATCTGGAAGGCGGAGAGCGGGACCTGACCGTCATGGTGCCCGCCGATAGCACGACCCTGCAACGGGTCTATGTCACCGCCCGGCCTCAGGACCCCGCCGCCTCTGCCGCGACCACCGACCTGCGCCTTTGGGTCGTCGATGTGGAAAGTGGCGCGCGGGCAAGCCGGGCGACAATTTTCAACGGGAGATCGCAATGACACGAGAAATCAAGGGATGGCATGTCTTCACCGGCTTCGCGCTTGCCTTTGGGGTGATCATCGCGGTGAACCTGACGCTTGCCGTGAGCGCCGTGCGGACGTTTCCCGGGCTGGAGGTGGGCAATTCCTATGTGGCCAGCCAGTCTTTCGACGCCGACCGGGCCGCGCAACTGGCGCTGAACTGGGAGGTCTCGGCTGGGATCGAGGGCGAGGTCCTGTCGCTTGTCATCTTGCAAGACGGCCAGCCTGTAGCGCCCGAGATCGAGGCCGCGACCTTCGGGCGGGCCACAAGCGTCGCGCGTGACCAGAGCCCTGTTTTCCGCTTTGACGGGCGCGCCTTCCGGGCTGCGGTCTCGGCCGGGCCCGGAAACTGGAACCTGCGGCTGAAACTGAGGGCCGGGGACGGCACCTTGTTCCAACAGCGCATCATTGTGCGGGTGCCGGCATGATCTCGGCCTGCCCGGCTTGCGTGGCTGTTGAGGCAGCACAGGAGATCGCCGCCCCCGCTGATCTGCAATTTTCCGTGCCCGGCATGCATTGCGCCGCCTGCATCGGCAAGATCGAGCACGCGATGTCCCGCATCGCGGGCGTTCATACGGCGCGGGTGAACCTGTCGCTCAAACGGGTCTCGGTCAGCGGTACGGCGGATGCGGATGCGGTGCAGGCCGGCTTGCGCGATCTGGGCTTTGCGGCCTATCCGCTGGACCTGGCGGTGCTGAACAATACCAAGGACGCGACCGGGCGGCGACTGCTGACCCGGCTGGCGGTTGCCGGGTTTGCGATGATGAATGTCATGCTGCTTTCAGTGGCGGTGTGGTCAGGGGCCAGCGGTGCGACGCGCGATCTGTTCCACCTGATCTCTGCCGCGATTGCGGGACCGGCTGTAATCTACGCAGCCCAGCCCTTCTTTCAGGCGGCCTGGCAGGTCTTGCGCGTCGGTCGGCTGAATATGGAGGTGCCGATCTCGCTGGCCATCGGGCTTGCCACCTTGATGTCGCTTTATGAGGCGCTGAATGGCGGGCAACATGCCTATTTCGACGCGGCGCTCTCGCTGACATTCTTTCTGCTGATCGGGCGCTATCTCGATCACACGGCCCGACAGGCGGCGCGCTCGGCAGCCAAGGAGTTGACCGCGCTTGAGGTCCATACAGCCGAGATCCTCACAGCTCAGGGCCGGGTCACCATACCGGTGCCACAGATCGCTGTCGGGGATAAAGTGCTGGTGCCCTCGGGCGGGCGGGTGCCGGTTGATGGCACGCTGCGCAGCGCTCAGGCGCTTATGGATCGCTCCTTTCTGACCGGCGAAAGCCGGGCCATCACATTGGCCAAACACGCAGCCCTGCAGGCCGGAGAGATCAATCTGGGCGGGCCCATCACGCTGCTGGCAACACATGTCGGCCAAGACACGACGCTGCGCCGCATGGCCGCTCTGGTCGATACCGCAGAGAACAGTCGCAACAGCTATACCGCGCTGGCGGACCGGGCGGCGCGGATCTATGCCCCGGCGGTGCATCTGCTGGCGCTTATGGCCTTTGTGGGCTGGTATCTGGCCACAGGCGATCTGCGCCACGCGCTCAACATAGCGATTGCGGTTTTGATCATCACCTGCCCCTGCGCGCTGGGTCTGGCCGTGCCTGCGGTGACCACGGTCGCCATCAGCAGGCTGTTTTCCAAAGGCTATCTTGTCAAACACAGCACCGCGTTGGAGCGGCTGGCAGAGGTTGATCAGATCGTGTTTGACAAGACCGGAACGCTGACCACGCCCGAAGTCCTGCAGCTTGACCACCTGTCGAGCCGTGAGAAAACCGTGGCGCTGGCTCTGGCGCAATCCTCGGATCATCCGATGTCCCAGGCCCTGTGCCATGCGCTCAAAGACAGCGATCCCATGCCCCTGAGCGATATCGCAGAGCTGCCCGGCGACGGGCTTTCAGCGACCTGGTGCGGCAAACAGGTGCTTTTGGGGCGCGGCAGTTGGGTGGGCGCAGCCACCGAGACGCTTTGCCTGCGGATAGGCGATGCGGACCCCGTCCCGATAGAGGCGCCCGAGGTTTTGCGCGCGGGCGTGCGCGACGCGCTCGCGGGGCTCGATCTGCCCGCTCAGATCGTCACCGGCGATGCGCAGGACCGCGCCGAGATCTGGGGCGATGCGCTGGGCATTGAGGTGATTGCCAATGCGCGACCGGAGGCGAAACTGGCGCATCTGCAACAGCTCAAGGCGCGCGGGCGCCATGTGCTGATGGTGGGTGACGGGCTCAATGATACGCCTGCGCTGGCTGCGGCCCATGCCTCTCTCGCGCCGTCCACTGCGCTTGACGTCTCGCGCAGTGCGGCGGATATTGTCTTGCTGCGCGACAGTTTTGCTGATCTGCCCTTGGTGATCTCTGTGGCGCGCGCCACACAAAAGCTGTCGCGGCAGAATTTTGCAATCGCGGCGCTCTACAACCTGATCGCGATCCCGGTCGCGCTGGCAGGGTTTGCCACGCCACTGGCCGCAGCGCTTGCGATGTCGGCCTCCTCGCTCAGCGTTCTGGGCAATGCGATGCGGATGCGGAGGGTCAGATGAATATTCTTGTAGTGCTTATCCCCGTCTCCCTGACCCTTGGCGCCGTCGGGTTGGCCGCGTTCCTGTGGACGCTCAAGACCGATCAATATGATGACGAAAGCGGCAATGCCGCGCGTATCTTGCTTGATGACGCGCCCTCATCGCCGCCACATCCTCAGGATCCGCCCGTCAAGGATCGCGAGACCTGAGGCCAGCAAAGCAAAGCCTGTATAGGCGCGCGAGGGGAGCGTCTCGCCCAGCACCACAGCGCCGAGCAGGATCGCGATAGGGGCCACCAGCAAGGTGCAGATCATCAGATTGCCACTGCCTGCGCTGGCGAGGATGCGGTAGTAGAGCAGATAGGCGAGGGCGGTGGCGATGATGGAATAGTAGCCAATCGCCAGCACGGCCCCGATGCTGAGATCAAATGCAGGCGGGCCGTCAAGGATCAGCGCTGCGGGCAACATGATCACGCTGGAGCCCGTCAGCATCCCTGCCGCCGCGATCTGGGGCGGCAGATGCGCCATTTGCTTGCGGGCCCAGACACCGGCCAGCGCATAAGAGACCGTGCCCGCAAGAACGGCAAGTTGCGCAGCGGAACGCAGATTGAACCGGGCCAGTGTCTCCAGCCCGATCGCCGTGGCGACGCCGAAAAAACCCAGACAAGCGCCGATCAGTCGATTTGCGGTCAGACGCTCGTCACTGAAAAACAAGGCCGCTATGACAACGCCGAAAATCGCCGTGGCCGCGTTGAGGATGGAGGTCAGGCCCGTCTCGATATGAAGCTGCCCCCAGGCCATGAGCGAGAAGGGGATCACGTTGTTCAGAAGCCCCATGACCAGAAACGCCCCCCACAGCCTTGCGCCACGCGGCAATGGCAAGCCGCGCCACAGGACGACGGCCCAAAGCACGATCATCGCCCAGAACACGCGATGGGCCACGGCGCTGGCCACGGGCACCTCGTCAAGCGCCAGCCGGATGGACAGAAAGGAGGCGCCCCAGATCAGTGACAGCAAAGCCAGTTGCAACCAGCTGAAGGCCGAAAGCGTCTTTTGCTCAATCATCTTGGCATTTGCCGCAGGTTGTGTGAGCGGCGCAAACCCATCGCACGGACGTGATCAAAAAGGCCCCACCCGGAGGGCGAGGCCTTGATGCATGGGGCTATGTCGCGCCGGGTCAGAAATTGAAGCCAACGCGGATACCGGCAGCGAATGTGTCGGTATCGGTGATGTTGACCTGAGTGGGTCCGGGCACGAAGCCGAACTGATCGCCCGGGCGGGCATAGGTCACACCGCCCGTGATCTTCGTGTTGCCTTGCGTATAGGTCAGGCCGATGCCGATAGAGTCGATCCCCGTGGTCGGGTTCAACAGCGTGTTGGTCGGGCGGATCCCTGCGGATTCATGCGTATAGGTCACAGCGCCGGACCAGTTCTCATTGAAACGGCGTCCAAGCCCGAGGCTGAAGGTCGTCGTATCCTCGCGGAAATTCACATATTGGCCCGTGGCAGTGGTCAGGTTGAACCCTTGCCATTCGACATAGCGCACCGAGCCGAATAGCAGTGTGTCAGCCGCGATACCCGTCTGGAAGGTCAGGTTCAGGCTGGCCGGAGTGGTGACATCGAAACTGGACGGCGCCACCCCGCCGCCGATGATCGTCTCTGTGCCGCTCAGTCCGTGGTCGATCTCGGAGTTATAGGTCAGCGAGACGCGCAGAGCGATATCGGGCCGCTCATAGGTGACGCCGACAAGCGCGCCGAAGTCAAGATCACTATCGGCGACAAGCTGTGCGGGGATGGCGCCGCCGATGAAGGTGCTGATCTCGCCGCCGATCGTCTGCGCCCTCAACCCGCCATGGACGCTGAAATTCTCGTTGAATTTGTAGCGAAGGACGCCAGTGATGGCTTGCGTGTCAATATCGGCATTGCCGATTCCCAGCGGCAGGAACGGGCGGAAATCCACATCCGCACCGAAGGGCTGGTCGAGGATCAACGCGAAGCTCAGCTGATCGTTGATGTCTTGCTTGAGACCGAAGGAGTAAGGCTGGTAGCTGCCAAGCGGATCTGTGGGGAACACATCATTACCTGCACGCGGGCTGACGCTGCCCAAAGCAAATTCAGCATAAGAGCCGGACTCGCCGCCTGGCTCAAAAAGGACGCGTAGAAACTGGCCCGAGCGGTCAATGCCCCCAGCCGCCGCCATGCTTGTACTGGCCGCAAGAATTGCCGCGGCGCTGAATAGCTTGTTCATTGATCTCTCCTGTATCTGCCCCATTCGTGCCCTTGGCTGCCCCGCCTCACCTGTTGTCACTTTCAGTCACATTATCGTAGAGGAGATCACGAAACACAGTCAATTTATGACCGCACGTCACTGCTCGAATGGTGGGAAATTTGTCAGGCCCGGTGATCAAGCGTGGCGGAAAGCGCACAATTGCACCCCGATCCGCTGCGCGATCAGCGCCGCGCCTGGCGCGCTTCGATGAACAGGTTGATGTAGTTCGCCCCGAAAATCACGGCCGCTCCGGTCAGAACCCAGAAATCCAGAGGCTCTGCGTAAAGCACGATGCCGATGCCCGCAATCACAGGCAGGCGGGCGAAATCAAGGGGCATCACGGTGACAGCCGGTGCCAGGGTCAGCGCTGTTGTCAGGCAGAAATGCGCGCTCAGCCCGGTGACGGAGACGAGCACAACCCAGGGCCAGATTGCGAGGCTCGGCCAGACGAGATCACCGTCATAGCCCGCCGTGACCGCGCCAAATACCGCCTGCATCAGAGTGAGCCAGAACAGGATGGAGGTGACACTCTCGGTGCGGGTCAGCAATTTGGTAAACAGCGCGGAGCCCGCAAAGCCTATGGCGGCGAGGGCTGCGAAAATCGCGCCGGTCTGGGGCAGGCTCATATCGGGGCGCGCGACCATCATTGCACCGATAAAGCCGATCACAGCAACGCCGATGCGCCTGGCGGTGAGTTTCTCGCCAAGCACCAGCGGGGCGAGCAGCACGATCCAGATGGGGGAGGTGAATTCCAGCGCCACAACCTGCGCCAGCGGGGCCAGACCAATCGCGGCAAACCACAGGTTTTGCCCGGCGAAATGCGAGATGTTGCGCATCAGATGCAGCGGCATCTGGCGCGCGCGAATGGTACCGGCGGTGCCTGCCAGCGCTGCGATGCTCAGCACGATGCAGATGCCAATGACGGAGCGGTAGAACATCAGCTCGAACGTATCAAGCTCCGCGCTGAGCGCGCGTCCGGCAATGGCCATCAGCGAGAAGGACACAATCGCGCCCGACATCCAGATCGCCGCCCTCAGGGGCGCGTGGGTATCTGTGCGTGTTTGTGCGCTTGTATTGGCCACGGGTTTTGGGGTTTCCTCAGAGACAGGCCCTCACATGGCCCGGGATTAGGAGTAAGCGCAAGATGCGAGTTCTCAAGCTACCGCTGGCGCTGTCGGTCTGTCTTGGCCCGGCAAGCGCCGAGCCCACCGTCGCTGGCCCGGTCAATCAGGTGATCGCTGCTGCCAATGCGCGGTTTGCTGAGATGCCGCAGCTCCGTGTCGCCCCGGCCACTACCGGGTTCTGTGGCGCTGACGGACGGGTCAATGAATTTGCGGTCTATTGCACCTCGCAAAATATCATCTTGGTGAGCGCGCCGGCATTGCTGCGCGACGACGTCAGCTATCTTGTGGCGCATCTTCTGGGCCATGCTGCTCAGGTGCGCCATGGCATCGCCGATGTCGCCCTGCGCGCCATTCGCAAACAGCCCGAGCAGGAGGCGGTGTTGCGCAGCACCGTCGCCGCGCAGGTGGATTGTCTGGCGGGGTATTTCCATGCGCAGGCCGGGCTGGAGATCGATGCCGAAACGCTTGATCTGTGGTTTGAGCAGGAGGTTTTTGCGGGGATTCACTGGGGGCGGGACCCTTTGCGCACAGGCCCGGCAGTCTCGGTCGGTGCGCAGGCCCGGGCGGATAATTTCGCGGCCGGCTGGTCGCAAAACGATCTGGAGGTCTGCGATTTGATCTTGGCCGAACATGCGCCGGGATTTCTGGCCAAAGCGGCGTTGCAATGACGATCCCGATCCGCCTTGCCCGCCCGGAGGATGCACCTGCCTGTGCGGCCATTGTGTCAGGCTGGATCGCGCGGACCCCGTGGCTGACGGGCCCGCCAGATGACGCACTGCTGGCGATGATCGCTGAGGGGATGGCCGCGCGTGAGGTCTGGGTCGCGGGCGAGCCTGTCGCGGGCTATCTGTCTTTCAACCCGGAGGCATCGCAGGTCATGGGGCTTTATTGCAAACACTCCGGGCAGGGGATCGGCAAGGCGTTGATGGACCGCGTGAAGATGGGGCGGGATTTCCTTCAGCTCAGGTCACATGCGCCAAACGCACAGGCGCACCGGTTTTATCGCCGCGAAGGGTTTGTGCAGGTTGGACAGACGGCCAAAGGCACGGATGGCGTGGCCGAGATCCACATGGAATGGCGCCGTTGAGCCTGTCGCTGTATCAGGCAAGCCAGTCCGCGCGCGCGGCCTCGGGGATGCCGATCCAGCCAGCGGCGTCAAAGATCAGGGCGCGGGCGAGGTTGAACCAGATCGCCACGACCTCGCGCAGCACCATCTTTATGCCCCCGTAAGGGCTGTCGGGGGTGGCAGATCGGAAGCGTTCGGAATGGCTGAGCGTGATCGAGGGCGCGCCAGCCTGACGCGTGCTGGCCCAGCGAAAACTGACCCAGGAGCGGGCCAGATGATAGCCTTCGGTCACGAGCCTGAGGCTGGCGGCATCCTCGAGCATCGGCTGCGAGAAGACCGCGTTTTGCAAGGTTGATTGCGACTGTGTCTCGAAGCTGATCGCGGCCTCGGGGACGCCTTGCGCCATGGCGCGCGCGGCCATGAGCTGCCCGGCAGAGCGCCCGTCAGCGCGCGCCACCCCACCGGTAAAATGCATGCGTGGTGCAAGCCCTGCCTGCCAAAGTGCGACGCCGCGATCCACCCGCAGCTTTGAGGCCTGATGCAGTGTGCCGTCTTTCGAAAGGCCCGCTCCCAGCACGACGATCACGCAGCTTTTGCTTGCCGCCGTGCCCGTCGGGGCGAGGGCTGCAAAGCCCGTGACCCAGACAAGCGTCAGAGCGAAAATCGTTGCAATCCAGAGAGCTATGCGCCGGATTATTCCCACTCGATCGTGCCGGGGGGCTTGGAGGTGATGTCATAGGTCACGCGATTGATGCCCGGAACTTCATTGATGATCCGGGTCGCGGTCTCGCCCAGAAATTCATGGCTGAACGGGTAGTAATCGGCCGTCATCCCGTCCACGGAGGTCACGGCGCGCAAGGCGCAGGCAAAATCATAGGTGCGCCCGTCGCCCATCACGCCCACGGTGCGCACTGGCAGGATGGCCACAAAGGCCTGCCAGATCTCATCGTAAAGCC
>CAYGUB010000101.1:0-9112 GCA_964352845.1 uncultured Rhodobacterales bacterium
ATCTTTGATTTCAGGCAGTGTTACGTGATTCAGGTTTTTCGCATGACGCTTTAAAGAAGCGGTCGCTGTCGTTCTGCCTTCCATCAGCAATGAAGTGTTCTGATCGGTGCTCGACGGGATCGAATCCGTGCTCAATGATCAGGGCCTGCATGCCGTTCTCGGGCTGAGCGAATATGACAAGGATCGCGAGTTGAAAGTCATTCGCGAATTGCTGTGATGATCGCCCATGAAGTGCCGGGCCAACCCGGGCTTCTGGGGTTCAACGGAATTGAGATCGGCAAAACGACCTCGATCCTCTCGTCCCGCATCGAAACGCCTCAGTTCGAGATGGGTCGCGCAGCTGCCAAACTGCTCTTGTCATCGAAGGAAACGGGCAACCTGACGATGAATCTGTCCTTCAAGCTCTCCGACGGGCGCACCGCGTGATCAGGCCGTCTTCGACGTCGGAATTTCGATCTTCCTGCACCGTCCGCGCAGTAAAAAACGGCAAATTCCGGCATAACAGGCAGGGGGCGCCTATGATACCGAGACGCAACGAACAGCCTTCGATCTACCGCCTTCGATCTGTTTGTTGAAACCTTCGAGGCGAGTTATCCAAAGGCCACAGAATGCCGTCTCCGGCGTTGCCACCTGACTTGGCAATCCCCCAAGTGCAGACACCGCCAAGACAGTCAAAGACCAGCAAACAAAAAAGCCCGCCAGATCGGCGGGCCTTTCCGTTCAGATCAAACTCGGCTTAGCCGCGTGCTTTGAGCGCATCGCGGATCTCTGCCAGAAGCTCTTCCTGGGTTGGACCAGCTGGCTCTTCCTCCGCCTCTGGCTCCCCACCCTTGGCCTTGTTGACCGCCTTGACGAGCAGGAAGACAACCCATGCAATGATCAGGAAGTTGATCAACGCCATGATGAAATTACCAACGTTGAAGGTCGCATCACCGACCGAAACGACAACACCGCTGAAGTCGATACCGCCCAAAAAGATACCGATCAGCGGCGTGATCAGATCGTCAACCAGCGAGGTAACAATTGCAGTGAACGCAGCACCGATAATGATACCGACGGCCATGTCCATCACATTGCCCTTGGCGATGAAGTCCTTGAATTCTGATAGCATAACTGTTTTCCCTATTCCTATCCCACGCGCACTTTGATGAAGCTCTGTGCGCTTATGGACTGACTTCCACATTTTTTCGCACAAAGGAAGGCCTTTTTTCCTGCCTGTTTCCCCCGCATATAGGGACTTTAGTCAGAAAGGCAGCCTATGACCGATCTCAGCAATTTCCCGATAACTGCAAAATGGCCTGCGAAAGACCCAAGCATCCTGCAGCTATATTCCTTCCCGACGCCCAACGGTGTGAAAGCCTCCATCGCGTTGGAGGAGATGAAGATCCCCTATGAGGCCCATAAAGTCACGCTGTCGGATGTGGATGTCAAAAGCTCCGCGTTTCTGAGCCTGAACCCCAATAACAAGATCCCCGCCATCATCGACCCGAATGGCCCGGGCGGCGCGCCGATTGGCCTGTTCGAATCTGGCGCGATCTTGCTTTATCTGGCCGGGAAAACCGGACAATTGATGGGCGAGACCGAGGCTGAGAAAGCCAAGACCACGCAATGGCTGATGTTCCAGATGGGCGGGCTTGGTCCTATGCTGGGCCAATTGGGCTTCTTTTGGAAATTCGCGGGCTCCGAGTGGGAGGATAAGCGCCCGCAACAGCGATATATCGCGGAGGGAAAACGCCTGCTGGCGGTGCTCGACAAGGAGCTGGCGGATAAGGACTGGATCACCGGCAGCTATACGATTGCCGATATCGCCATCGCCCCATGGTTACGCGCGCTCGAGTTTTATGGCGCGCGGGACGTGCTGAGCTGGGAAGACCACAAGAACCTTGTGGCCTATCTTGATCGCTTCCTCGCACGTGACGCAGTGCAAGTTGGGATCGTGACCCCACCGCGCGACTGAGATGTCTGAGGCGAAGGGATCGCCGGCTGTCGTGCCGGAGATCCACGCCTTGTAAAAAGCGCGCTAGCTGCGCAAGACACCCCCGGTGGCCGCCGAGACCTTGGCAACGATCTTGCCGGCCACCGCTTCGATCTCCTGATCGGTCAGCGTCTTCTCGGAGGGCTGCATCCGCACCGTAATCGCGAGAGATTTCTTGCCCGCACCCATCTGCGCTTCGGCATTGGCGCCTGTGAATTCGTCAAAGACCCGGACCGTCTCGATCAGGGTCTTGTCGGCACCGGCAGCGGCATTGACGAGGGTCAGGGCCTCTACCTGCGCATCGACGACGAAGGCAAAGTCGCGCTCCACGGCTTGCAGGTCGCGCAGCTCCATCGCGGCGCGCGTGGTCGATTTTGACTTCGCGAAAGGCACTTCCGCAGGCCAAAGCGTCAGGCCCATCACCGGGCCCTTCACATCCAGCGCTGTCAGGATCTTCGGATGGATCTCGCCGAAAATGCCGAGCACTTTCTTCGGCCCCAGACAGATCATCCCGTGACGCCCCGGATGCCACCAATCCGACGCACCGCGCAGGATCTGCACCTTCGCGGGCGCACCGATTGCCGCCAGAACGGCCTCGGCATCGGCCTTCACATCATAGATATCGACCGGTCGTCGCCCCCCATGCAGATCACGCGGGCCGTTGGCGCCCACCCGGATGGCAGAGGCGAGCAGGTGCTGCTCTCCCGGCTCGCCGCCATGGAAGGCGTCCCCCACCTCAAACAGATTGAAATCTGAAAATCCCCGCGCCTGATTGCGCGCGGCGGCCTGCAACAGGCCGGGCAAGAGCGCGGGGCGCATATGGCTCATCTCGGTCGAAATCGGGTTTTCCAGCTCGGTCGCCTGATCGCCGCCCTTGAACAAGGCGGCGGCTTTCTGATCGAGGAAGGAATAGGTCACGCATTCATGAAAGCCACGCGCCGCCAGCGCGCGCCGTGCCGTGGTCTCACGCCGCTGCATCGGGGTCAGGACAGGTTTCGGCACCCCCGGGGCGCGGCTCATCGGTTTGCCCTCGAGCTTGGTGAGGGACGCAATCCGCGCGACTTCTTCGACCAGATCGGCTTCGCCCTGCACGTCGGGCCGCCAGCTTGGAACATGGGCCATGTCGCCTTCCAGCCGGAAGCCAAGCGCCTCCAGCGTTGCGCGCTGCGTATGCGCCGGGATGCTCATGCCCACCAGCGATTGCACCCGGTCCGTGTCCAGCCTGTAGCTGCGTGCATGATCGGGCACGGCCCCCGCTGTGACAACCTCAGAGGCCTCACCGCCCGCGTGATCGAGGATCATCCGGGTCGCGTGATCAAGCCCGACCGGCGTCCAGTCCGGATCAACGCCACGCTCAAAGCGGTAGCGCGCATCGGAATTGATCTTCAGCTTGCGCCCGGTATGGGCGGTCTCGATCGGGTTCCAATAGGCGCTTTCAAGGAAAACATTCACCGTCTCCTCCGTCACGCCCGACGGGGCGCCGCCCATGATGCCTGCGATGCTTTCGGGGCCATTGTCATCGCCGATAATCATCATGCCCGGCTGGAACCTGTACTCCTTGTCATCAAGGGCCATAAGCGTCTCGCCCCCCTTGGCGCGATAGACCCGCAGATCGCCCGCGATCTTGTCTGCGTCAAACACATGCAGTGGGCGGTTATTGTCATAGGTGAAGTAATTCGTCACATCGACCAGGAAGCTGATCGGCCTGAGCCCTATGGCCTTGAGCAGGTCCTGCAACCATTGCGGCGAGGGGCCGTTTTTCACGCCGCGGATCACGCGACCACAAAAGACCGGGCAGCCGTCGCGCGTATCGCCATCAATGGTCACCGACACCGGGCAAGGGAAATCGCCCTTGATAGGTGCCAGATCGCGTGGCTTCATCACGCCCAGCCCCCGCGCCGCCAGATCGCGCGCAATGCCACGCACGCCCAGCGCATCGGGGCGGTTGGGCGTGATTGCGATCTCGATCGTCGTGTCGACTTTCGCGGGCTCATGTTCGGCGAGCCAATCCGCGAAGCTTTGACCAACCTCGCCCGAGGGCAGTTCAATGATGCCGTCATGCTCGTCGCTCAGCTCCATCTCGCGCTCAGAGCACATCATTCCGAAGCTCTCGACGCCGCGAATTTTGCCCACCCCTATCGTCGTATCGATGCCGGGCACATATACCCCGGGCTTGGCCACCACGACGGTAATCCCCTCGCGTGCATTGGGCGCGCCGCAGATGATCTGGGTCTCACCCTCATCGGTCTTGACCTGACAGACCTTCAGCTTGTCGGCATCCGGGTGCTTTTCAGCCTTGGTCACATAGCCCAGCGTAAAGCCGCGCAGGGCCTCCAGCGGGTTGACGACATCTTCCACCTCCAGCCCCAGATCGGTCAGCGCGTAGGTGATATCATCAACGGAGGCATCCGTCTCAAGGTGGCTCTTCAACCAGGAAAGCGTGAATTTCATCGGGATCGGGTTCCAGCTGGTAGGTGCAAATGTGTCAGACAGCTACCCCATCACCGGTGCAGAGAAAAGACCCTGCCCATCGCAGAATCCCTTAACCACAGGCTCAATCCCTTTACCATTTGGCAACCCTGCCATATTGCCGCCACAATTTGGCGGCACCATGAACACAAGTGGGGCATTTTGGATGATTCTGTACGGAATCGGGAGAGATCAAATGACCACTTTTGTAATCAACATCGTACAATCCGTCTTTCGGCCCTCTGTGGTGGCTCTGTCGCTCAGTATGGCTGTCGCAATCGTGTCGCTTGACACGAACAAACATCGTGTATCGCATGACACAATCAGCTTGGCATCCTTTGGCTGCGGCGGACTTCTTGGCCCGATCTGTCGCGCTTTTTAAGTAAGATCGCGTGCGTGATTAACCCAGCTTACCGGCTCAGCCCGCTTGCGAGGCTGGGCTGATCAAGGCTGGCGAACCCGTAGTGACGCAGCCAACGCAGGTCGGAATCGAAGAAAGACCGCAGATCCGGGATCCCGTATTTCAGCATCGCGATGCGGTCGATACCCATCCCGAACGCAAAGCCCTGCCAAAGGGATGGATCAATACCGCCCGCCTCCAGAACCTTCGGGTGGACCATGCCGGAGCCGAGGATTTCCAGCCAGTCATCCCCTTCCCCGATTTTGAGCTGACCACCTGCCCAAGAGCAGCGGATATCGACCTCTGCCGAAGGCTCCGTGAACGGAAAATGCGAAGCCCGGAACCGCAGTTCGACCGCATCGACCTCGAAAAACGCCTTCACAAATTCCTCCAGGACCCATTTCAGATTGGCCATGGAGATGTCCTTGTCGATCGCCAGCCCCTCGACCTGATGGAACATCGGCGTGTGGGTCTGGTCGTAATCGGCGCGATAGACGCGGCCCGGGCAAATCACCCGAATTGGCGCGCCCTGATCCTGCATCGTGCGGATCTGGACCGGGCTGGTATGGGTGCGCAGCACATGCGGCGGGCGGTTGTCGCCATCAGCACGCGCCATATAGAACGTGTCCATCTCGCCCCGCGCCGGATGATGGCTGGGGATGTTGAGCGCGTCGAAATTATACCAGTCGCTTTCGATCTGGGGGCCTTCCGCCACACCAAAACCGAGATCGGCAAAGATCGCTGTCACCTCCTCGGTGACCTGGCTGATCGGGTGGATCGTGCCTTGCGCCTCCGGGCGGCCCGGGAGCGTGACGTCGAGCCATTCGGTCTGGAGCCGCTCGTTCAGGGCCGCATCGGCAAGCGCTGCCTTCCTGGCCGCAAGGGCGGAGTTCACCTCATCCTTCAATGCATTCAGCGCGGGTCCGGCCACCTGACGCTCTTCCGGCGTCATATTGCCCAATTCGCGCATTTTCAGGCTGATCTCACCCTTTTTGCCGACCGAGGAGACTCGCAGATCTTCCAATGTGGCCTCGTCATTCGCGCGTGCCACTGCCTCCAACACTTTTGCCCGCAAGGTGTCCAAGCCGTCCATGTCTCTCTCCAACTAGGTTGATGGAGGTCCTATCACGCAAATGGGCGAATGCAAGTAGAGCGACCCCTGCCGGTGCTGCGCGGCCTTGATCGGGCAGGATCAGTTGAAGTCGAACTGCAGCGGATACTTCCCGCGCCCGTCATAATCACCAAACATGGCACTGAGATCGGGATGATGGACCGGCTCGCCCGTCATATCGGGCGTCAGGTTCTGCTCTGAGACATAGGCCACGTAGTAGCTTTCGTCATTTTCGGCGAGCAGATGATAGAATGGCTGGTTCTTCCGTGGCCGACTGGCTTCGGGGATATTGTCATACCATTCATCGGAATTCGAGAATTCGGGATCGACGTCGAAAATCACGCCACGAAACGGGTGTTTCTTGTGGCGGACAATTTGCCCCAGCGTATATTTGGCTTGAGTTTTCAACATAACCATCACCCTTTGTACTTGTAACTAACCCCAGTCCAGACAGGTTGTCCATTAAACAACCAGTAGTTATTCGGAAACAGTTTGTGAACCTTCTTTTAACAGTCCTCGACGTTGTCGCCCCTGTCTTCCTGCTTGCGAGCGTCGGATTTATTTGGGTAAAACTGGGTTTCGACTATCGGATAGAATTCGTCACACGGCTGGCGATGACGCTCTCTGTGCCCTGTCTGATCTTCACCTCCCTGATGAAAACCCAGATCGCCCCGGATGCGCTGACAAGCGTCTCGCTCGCGGCGGTTGTGGCTTACGGGCTGGTCACTTTGGGCTGCGTGCTGTTGGTCTGGGCGGGACGGCTGGAGGTGCGAACCTATCTCGCGCCGCTGATCATGGGCAATACGGGCAATCTGGGCCTGCCGCTGGCACTATTTGCATTCGGCGAGGAAGGCCTGGGCTATGCCGTTGTTATCTTTGCGATAATGGCGATTTACTCATTTACGGCCGGGGTCTGGCTGGTCTCGGGCGGTGGCGGGCTTGGCAAGGTGATCAGGGAGCCTTTGGTGACGGCGACCATCCTTGGCGGCTTGTTTTTGTGGATGGACTGGCAGACGCCGCGTTTTCTCACCAACAGTCTGGAACTGATCGGGCAGATGGCCATTCCGATGATGCTGATCACTCTGGGCGTGGCTTTGGCCCGGCTCAAACCGCTCAGCCTTCCCAAAGCTATCTGGCTCTCCGCAATAAAGGTTGTGATCTGTATTGCCGCCGCTTGGGTCGCGGGCTGGTGGTTCGCGCTTGATAGCGTACCTTTCGCAGTGCTTGTGCTGCAGGTTGCAACGCCCGTGGCTGTGACCTCCTACCTGCTGGCCGCGAAATATGAAGCCGATGCAGAGGCAGTCGCAGGGCTTGTCGTCGCCTCGACCCTGCTGTCGGTTGGGTATCTTCCGCTGATACTCGCCTTTTTGATCTGAGAGCGTCGGGTTTGATTTGGCCTGCCAATTCTTTTGGGCTAAACTTCCACAAAAAGGCCAAAAAGGCAGGCAGGCATGTATCTCAGAACTCTCGGCGCTCTGGCGCTTCTCTCCCTTTTGATCGCATGTGGAGGCGGCAAGAGCCCGCCTGGAAATCTGGACAATGCCTGCTTGATCGTAGGCCAGAAACGCGGCTGGCTGGCCGATATGAAAGCGGTCGAGCGCAAATGGGGCATCCCCCCCCATGTTCAGATGGCCACGATCTATTTCGAGAGCAAATTCGTCCATGACGCACGCACACCGCGCAAGTTCGCACTGGGCGTTATTCCGATGGGGCGGCGATCCTCAGCCTTTGGGTACGCGCAGGCGCTTGATGGCACATGGGACGAGTATCGCGACGATCAGCGCCGCCGCTTTGCCCGGCGCGATCAGTTTGACGACGCGGTGGATTTCATCGGCTGGTACATGCATGAAAGTAACCGGCGGCTCGGGATCTCCAAGCAGGACGCGCGCAACCAGTATCTCGCCTATCACGAGGGGCGCGCCGGATATGCGCGGGGCAGCTATAATCGCAAGCAATGGCTGTTGCGCGTGGCCGATAACGTAGCCGTCCGGGCCGATACCTACCGCAGGCAATTGGCCAGTTGCAGCTAGCACCCCGAGCCTTCCGCATCTCAACTGCGATATGTTGCCTTCGTAAGTGACCTTGGTCGAGGTTGTTGTCGGGGCTACAGGGTCTGACGAAATACCGGAAACATCCCGTGTCACGTAACGCGCCCAAAATCTATGACTTGAGGCAGCGTTATGTGATTCAGGTTTTTCGCATGACGCTATATTCGATTTGAAAGGGCTGGCCGCGCATGAGCAGCGTGACCAGGGGTGCGTTAAGCGGGACCGTTATTGTCGATGTCGAGGAACATCTTCCACGCGCCGGCTTCATCGCGCTTGTAGCCGAGCACCAGACGGCCCTCAGGCTTTTTGACTTCGCCAGTGTCGCGCATTTTCATGGTACCGTAGAAGCGACCGGAGGTAATCGCTGTATCGCCATAAACTTGCAGGTCTTCGATGTCGTAGCCGGACGTGATTTCAGCTGCAGCGATGCGCGGGTTGTATTTGTCGCGGATCGCTTGGGTCCCGATGGTGACAGGCTGACGCTCGTTTACTGTCATAACATCCGGGTGGCAGGAGGCGACCATCCGTTCGATGTCACCGGCGTCAAGGCCGCTGGTCCATTCATTGATGGCTGCTTCAATTTCTTCACGTTCGGTCATGGTTTTACTCCGGTGTTTGTGGGTTGGTGGGCTTCGAAGAACTGGCCAGCTACAATTTTTTCGATTTGGCCACGGAACGCTTTTGTTGCGGGCCGTTCAAGGCGACACAAATAGGCTTTGCGCGTCTCAATATATCAGCAGGCTACCGCTTCTTGCGCCTCTTGACTCCACCTCTCTGACCCGGTCGGCCGGCGGTGCTGCGGCCGCTCATTTTCTGGCCATCGGCTACGGCCTTCTCGACTGCGTATTGACGGGCCAGCGGGTCGTCGCTGATCACCAGATCGACTGTCTCCAGTCGTTTGACCTCGTCGCGCAGTCTCGCGGCTTCCTCGAATTCCAGGTTCTCGGCCGCCTTGCGCATGTCGGTGCGCAGTCCTTCGAGCACGGCGGCGAGGTTGGCACCGGGAGCCGCATCGACCGTGGCTGTCACGCGGTTCATATCGACATCGCCTTTATACAAGCCTGCCAGCACGTCCTCGACATTTTTCTTCACCGTCTCGGGCGTGATTC
>CAYGUB010000102.1:0-9095 GCA_964352845.1 uncultured Rhodobacterales bacterium
CCTGTCAGAAGACATGTTCCGCGGCCTCTCGCCCTGGATGGCGCGGCTGCCGGGCGGGCTGGTCCATACCAATATCGTGGGCTGCACGGTCTTCGCGGCGGTCTCGGGCTCATCGGCGGCGACGCTGACCACCGTGGGCAAAATGTCGATCCCCGAGCTTACCAAACGCAAATACCCCGAACATCTGATCATCGGCTCGCTGGCGGGGGCGGCAACGCTGGGGCTGATGATTCCGCCCTCGCTGGTGCTTATCGTGTTTGGCGTCACGCTCAATATCTCCATCACCAAACTGTTCTTTGCAGGCATCGTGCCGGGGCTGGTCCTGGCGTCGATGTTCATGGCCTATGTCGCAGCCTATGCGCTGATCTCGAAAAACTGGGCCCCGCTGAAAGACCCGGTGATGAGCTTTTCGCAAAAGCTCGCCAATTCGCGCTTCCTGCTGCCGGTCTTTGCACTGATCCTTGTGGTCATCGGCTCCATGTATCTGGGCTATGCCACCGCGACCGAGGCCGCAGCCTTCGGTGTCGTCGGCGCGCTGGTCCTGGCGCTGGGGCAGGGCTCGCTCAACTGGACAAGCTTCACCGAAAGCCTGATGGGCGCCACCCGCACCTCTGCGATGATCGCGCTGATCCTCGCGGGTGCGGCCTTCTTGTCGCTGGCCATGGGTTTCACCGGATTGCCCCGCGCACTGGCCGACGGCATCGCCGCGATGGAGCTTTCGCGGTTCGAGCTTTTGATGGTCCTTCTCGTCTTCTACATCATCCTTGGCATGTTTCTTGACGGGATCTCCTCGGTCGTGCTGACCATGGCGGTGGTCGAGCCAATGGTCCGCGAGGCCGGCATCGACATGATCTGGTTCGGCATCTTCATCGTGGTCGTCGTCGAGATGGCGCAGATCACGCCGCCCATCGGCTTCAACCTGTTTGTGCTGCAAGGCATGACCAACCACGAGATGGGCTATATCGCCCGCGCCGCGATCCCGATGTTTCTGATCATGGTCGTCATGGTGTTCGTGCTGATCGCCTTCCCCGGGCTCGCCACATGGCTGCCCGACAATATCCGACAAACGCCGGGATGAGCCTGCTGCGCTGGCTGGGTGCGCAGGGCCCATGGGTTCTGGTGGCTGGCATCGTTGCAGGGCTCAGCCTGCCCGGCCTCGCAAGCGCGCTGGTGGCGTGGATCCCGCATCTGGTCGCGGCACTGCTGTTTTTCGCAGCGCTTCGGATCGGACCCGCCCGGATGCGGGCCTCGCTGGTGGATATGCCGCGCGCGCTCGGGCTCACCGTGCTTATGCAACTGCTCTTCCCGCTGGCGGTGATCGCCATAAGCCTGCCACTGGGCTGGGCCAGCTCTCCTTTCGTCCTCGCGCTTGTGATCATCGCCATGGCCCCGTCGATTTCCGGAAGCCCCAATATGGTGCTGATGATGGGCCATGAGCCCGCAATCGCGATGCGCTATCTGGTGCTGGGTACGGTGCTGCTGCCGCTGACCGTCATCCCGGTGCTCTACCTGCTGCCGGGTCTGGGGGGCATCGACGCGGTGGTCTCCGCCGCACTCAGACTGCTGGGCGTCATCGCGCTCGCAGGTGGGCTGGCCTTCGCCCTGCGCGCCGCTTTGCGGGACCCGGGCCCCGAGCTCATCGCCGCCATTGACGGCGCATCGGCCCTGACCATGGCGGTCGTGGTGATCGGGCTCATGGCCGCTGTCAACCACGCCATGCGATCCGATACGCTGGTGTTTCTGGGCTGGCTCGGCTTTGTCTGCGCGATCAATTTCGGTCTGCAAGCGCTGGCCTATCTGCTCAGTCGCCGCAGGCTCCAGCCAAGCCATGCCGCAGCCCTGACCGTGATCGCCGGAAACCGCAACGTCGCGCTGTTTCTCGTGGCCCTCCCGTCAGAGGTCACGGCGCCGCTTTTGCTGTTCATCGGTTGCTATCAGGTGCCGATGTATCTGACCCCGCTTATCACCGGGCGGTTTATACAATTTGTGAAATAGCCGTTTTCCACTTGCTACATTTTGTAGATAACGCGCCCGGCAGCGGCTGGTCGGTGAAAAACCTGTCAATGTCGCGCAGCGAGGCAATCCGCACCGGCGCGTGACGCTCAAACTTCGACTGATCAGCCACCAGAAAGGTCCGCCGCGACTGCGCGATGATGGTCTGGCTGACGCTTACCTCGTCAATATCGAAGTCCAGAAGGTCGCCATCCTCGTCCAGCGCAGAGCATCCGATCACGGCAATATCGAATTTGAACTGCTCGATCATCCGGGTGGTCAGCGCGCCCACCAATCCTCCGTCAGACCGTCGCAGCATACCGCCCGCGACCATCACTTCGCAAGCCGGATTTGCCGATAAGATATTGGCAACATTAAGATTATTCGTCACCACCATCAGGTCCCGATGCTCCAGAAGTGCGGTTGCCACTGCCTCCGTGCTGGTCCCGATATTGAGAAAAACCGATGCGTTTTCCGGGATCGCGGCGGCACATGCGCGCGCGATCGCGGCCTTCACGTCGAAATTCAGCCGCCGCCGTTCTTCATAGCCGATATTGGTCACGCCCGAGGGCAGGATCGCCCCGCCATGCACCCGCTTCAGCTGCCCTGCCTCCGACAGCTCGGCCAGATCCTTGCGGATGGTCTGTGCGCTGATCCCAAGCTCTTCGGACAAGCCATCGACGCTCACCCGCCCAACACGCCGCGCGATGCTCAATATCTCCGTTTGGCGTAGATTTATGGCCATATTGTCGCCCGCATGGTGATAAAGTGAAAGTAAACCTTGACGAAACGAAAGTAAACCTGTGAAGGAGGGGCGGAATTCTTAGACTGAAAGGGGACGATTCCATGGCGCGTCAGGATATGGTTGATCTGTTTATCATCGGCGGTGGGATCAATGGCTGCGGCATCGCGCGGGACGCGGCAGGGCGGGGTCTGAGCGTCACGCTGGCCGAGATGAACGATCTTGCCTCCGCGACGTCCTCCGCCTCGACCAAGCTGTTTCATGGCGGGCTGCGCTATCTGGAATATTTCGAGATCAGGCTGGTCCGCGAAGCCCTGATCGAGCGTGAAACCCTGTTGCGCGCCATGCCCCATATCAGCTGGCCCATGCGTTTTGTCCTGCCTTATCATAAGGATATGCGGTTTGAAGGCACGACGCCGACCTCGAAAATCCTCAACACCGTCATGCCCTGGATGAAGGGGCGCAGGCCTGCCTGGCTCATCCGGCTGGGGCTGTTTCTCTATGACAATCTGGGCGGGCGGAAGATCCTGCCGGGGACCCAGACGCTGTTTCTCAAAGGCAAGCCCGAGGGCGCGCCCATTGAGGATCGCTTTGAATTTGCTTATGAATATTCCGACTGCTGGATCGAGGATTCCCGGTTGGTCGTGCTCAATGCCCGTGACGCAGAGGCGCGCGGCGCACGGATCATGACGCGGATGAAAGTGCTCTCGGCTGAGCGTGTGGACGATCATTGGTTTATCAAGACCGAGGATCGCGAGACAGGCCAACAGCACGAACATCGCGCCCGGATGCTGGTCAATGCAGGCGGGCCATGGGTCGCCGATATTGTCCAAAACACCGCCCGGCTCAACGCGCAGGAAGGCGTCAGACTGGTTCGCGGCAGCCATATCGTCACCCGCAAACTGTTTGACCACGAAAAATGCTATTTCTTTCAAGGGGAAGACGGCCGTATCATCTTCGCGATCCCCTATGAGACCGACTTCACCCTGATCGGCACCACAGACGCCGAACACAGTGAGCCTGACACAAAACCCGAATGCACGCAGGAAGAGCGCGACTACCTGCTCGCCTTCGCGAACGGCTATTTCAAAGAGGATCTGGGCGTCGATGACATCGTCTGGACCTATTCCGGTGTCCGGCCGCTCTATGATGACGGGGCCAAATCCGCCACGGCGGCGACGCGCGATTATGTTCTGAAAGTGCGCAAGGATGGCGGCGCGCCGATGCTTAACGTGTTTGGCGGCAAGATCACGACTTACCGCAAACTGGCCGAACACGCGCTGCATCGGATCAGACCGTTTTTCAAACATGCAGGCGGTGACTGGACAGCAGGGGTTGCCATGCCTGGCGGGAATTTTCCAGTGGATGGGGTAGAGAACCTGATCCGGCGACTGAAGGAAGACTATGATTTTCTTGATGATTTCTGGGCCAAGCGGCTGATACGCGCTTACGGGACCGAAGCCCGGGCAGTGCTGGGTGACGCGCAAAGCGCCGAGGATCTGGGGCAGGATTTCGGCGCCACCCTGACCGCGCGGGAGATCCGCTGGCTGATGGATCACGAATATGCCCGCACGGCAGAGGATGTCGTCTGGCGGCGCTCAAAGCTGGGCTTGCGTCTGGATGCGGCTGAGATCAAACTGCTTGATGATTGGATGAAGGGGCAGCGCGCATGACACATATTCTGGCGATTGATCAGGGCACGACCTCAAGCCGGGCGATCATTTTTGACGGCTCCATGAAGGTGGTTGCGCAGGCGCAGGAAGAGTTTCCGCAGCATTTTCCGCAATCGGGCTGGGTGGAACATGACCCGTCCGATCTGTGGTCCACGACCGTCGCAACAAGCCGCGCAGCAATGGAGAAAGCCGGGCTGCGCGCGGGCGATATCGCGGCCATTGGCATCACCAATCAGCGCGAGACGACGTTGGTCTGGGACAAGGAAACGGGCGAGCCGGTACATAACGCGATTGTCTGGCAGGATCGCCGGACCTCGGAAGAATGCCGCACATTGCGCGAGGCCGGTCATGAGCCGGTCTTTACAGCCAAGACCGGCCTGCTGCTTGACCCCTATTTCTCCGGCACGAAACTGGCCTGGATCCTCGATAATGTAGATGGCGTCCGTGCCCGGGCCGAAGCGGGGGAGCTGCTTTTCGGAACTGTTGACAGCTACCTGATCTGGAAGCTCACCGGCGGGGCTGCGCATGTGACCGACGCCACCAACGCGGCGCGCACGCTGCTTTATGACATCCATGCCGGGCGCTGGAGCAAGACGGTCTGCGATATCCTGAACATCCCCCAGCAGATGCTACCGCAGGTGAAGGATTGCGCCGCTGATTTCGGCATGGCCCGGGCCGATCTGTTTGGCGCAGAGATCCCCATTCTGGGCGTCGCGGGCGATCAGCAGGCGGCCACGGTGGGCCAGGCCTGTTTTCGGGCAGGGATGCTGAAATCGACCTATGGCACGGGCTGTTTTGCGCTGCTCAACACAGGCGATACGCCTGTTGCCTCGAAAAACCGGCTGCTGACGACCATTGCCTATCAGCTGGACGGTAAGCCGACCTATGCGCTGGAAGGCTCGATTTTTATCGCGGGCGCGGTGGTGCAATGGCTGCGCGACGGGCTCAAGATCGTGCGCGAGGCGAGCGAGACGCAACCCTTGGCCGAAAAGGCCGATCCGGGACAATCCGTGATCATGGTGCCCGCCTTCACCGGGTTGGGCGCACCCTATTGGGATGCCGATTGCCGCGGTGCCGTGTTCGGGTTGACCCGCAATACCGGTCCCGAAGAGCTGGCCAAAGCCGCGCTGGAAAGCGTGGGCTTCCAGACCCGCGACCTGCTCGAGGCGATGACCGCCGATTGGAGCGGTGACGGCGAAAACGTGCTGCGGGTCGATGGTGGCATGACGGCAAGCGATTGGACCATGCAGTTCCTCTCCGACATTATCGGGGCGCAGGTCGACCGGCCGGAGGTGCTTGAGACGACCGCCATGGGCGCCGCGTGGCTTGCCGGAATGCGGGCCGGGATTTACCCCGATATGGAGCAATTCGCTGCCAATTGGGCGCTGGATCGCCGCTTTGAGCCTGCGATGGACCAGCAAACCCGGGCCGAGCGTTATGCCGGTTGGAAGAAGGCAGTTGCAGCGACCCTTACGGTGTAAGCCAATAAGGCCGTAGCGACGCAGCCCCATGTCAGAGCAAGGCCGAGCTTGCCGCCGCTGGGGCTACGCAGGCGCAATCGTCTTTTTCGCGACCTCCAACAATCTGGGCCGTTTGCTGCAATCCATCTGGATCAGCTGGGGCTGCCACACGCTGGGAACGATTCCCTTTGAGATGCTGTTTGCCGCGCGATGCTGGATCGGGCGCATCCCGGCTCTGTCGAGCCGTTCCTGAGCAATGTGCGGATGCTACAGCTTCTCAACCCGCGCAGATAGTCGCGCCAGATGTTGATCGACCAGCGCCGTCTGGTCGGCGCTCAGGATCTGATGGCGGGGATATTGCGGCTCGGCCCGGTCATCGAGCACCGGCGCGTCCCAGCCCGAGGTGCTGTCGAAAAACGCCTCAACGCCTTGCGTCCCGAAGATCTGATGATAGCCCTGAACGACGCAATCGAGATAGCTGAGCAGGATTGGATGGCGCTGCCCGGGCAGCGCATCGCGATCCGTGCGTGTTTCATAGAGATGGATGTCGACGCTGCCCTCTACCCCCGACAGGCTGTCCGGGGAAAGACGGTCGCGCGTATAGGCGGCCTCGCGGATATCAAGCTCGGTCCAGTCGTTCCCGGGGACATGTGCGATCAGCCCGTCAATCCGGCAGGCAGGATCGGCGATCACACTCAGAAAGGCGATGTCGCTCAGCTGAGTGTGCCGCCAGATACGCCTGTAGCCAGACAGCCGCACGGGCCGGGTTCGCCGATAGGCATGGGTCGCAGCATTGACCAAAGAGCCATAGCCAAAGAAATATTGATCGCGCATAACCGTTCTGCTGGCGTATTCCCGCCCAAAAATCAAGCATCGTGAATTGTGATCGGCCGCCCATCCGCCTAGGCTGGGCTTTCATGACAATACAGGGAGAACACAATGTCAGTTGCACGCGTTACAGAAATCATCGCAGCCTCACCCAAAAGCTTCGAGGATGCCATCGAGGTCGGTATCAAGCGCGCCACCAAGACGCTGAAAAATGTCAGCGGTGTCTGGGTGCAGGATATGAAATGCACGATCAAGGATGACAAGGTCGATGAATATCGCGTTGTGCTCAAAGTGACCTTCGTTCTGGAATAAGCGCGCTCGGGCGGGTTGTCCCGCCCGGCATCTATGTCGGCCCGTTCCGTTTTGGAGGGCCCTGTTATGGGGTCACTTATTTTGGGACGGGCAGACCCAGCTTGTGGCGCGCCATGCGCCAGGCCAGCTTGGGAAGTCTGCGCAAAAGGGCGCCGCGCAGATCGTTGTAATCGGCCTCACCTGACAAAAGCTCCAGATATTTCATCTGAAGCGCGCTGCCCCGGGCGAAGGCCTTTTTGAAATAGCCCTGGGTTGCGTCAGGGAACATGACCATGCGCCACATCCGCGCCTGGTCGAGCGACTTATGGATGGGTTTGACCGCCTTGAGGTAGTGCCCGAACGCAGAATTCGGCGCATCGGCTTGCAATGCTGCGTGGGCGGCCTGCGCTGCGAAGGCGCCGCTTTCCATGGCCAGGGCGATCCCTTCGCCGGTGATCGGATCCACAAGCCCTGCCGCATCGCCTGCCAGCATAATGTTGCGCTGGCCGGGTTGTTTCTTGTAGTCGCCAAAAGGCAGGTACTGGCCCTTGTATCGCAAGCTCTCATCGGAGCCCGTCAGCGCCACATAGTCCGACATGTTCTGCTTGAGCATGGCATTTTCGCTTTTGATCCCGCCGACGCCGACGGTCACGCTTTGCGATTTCGGAAAGGCCCAGCCATAGCCCCAGCGTGCTGCGTCGAAATCCACTTCGACAGCCATGTCGCGGGCGGGTGCGCGCGGTGTTTCGATCTCCAACCCGAAGCCGATCGTCTCCGGATCAAAAGGGCGGCCAAACAGGCTGCGGGCAATGAAGGAGTTGACGCCATCCGCGCCGATCAGGACTTTGTAGCCGACCGTCGTGCCACCGCGCAGCGTTATAGTGTCCTCGGACAGCTCGGTGATGGGGTGTCCCAGATAGGGCGTGACGCCCGCGCTCAGCGCGCGATCATGCAGCAATTTGTCCAGATCGCAGCGCATGGTGAGATGCACGGGCGGGGCATTGGGGATATCGGCCAGTACCTTTCCGCTGGCCAGAAACCGCATGTGATCAGAGGTCAGGAATATGTCTTGCGTGATGCTCAGGCCAAAAATCTGGCCAAGTGCCTTTTCACTGCGGCCGGTGAACAGACCGCCGCAAAGCTTGTCACGCGGGAAACGCGCCTTATCGATCAAAGCGCAGCTCAACCCCAGTTGCGCGGCGGTGACGGCAGCGGCAGATCCGGCTGGGCCGGACCCCACAATGACAAGGTCATAGCTGTTCATGGGGGGCTTGTAGGGTATCTCGGTGGAGCGGGGCAACATCACAGTGGCGGGCAGGGCGGAGGAGAAGGAAGGCGGAATGTCGCAGGCGCTTGGCTTTTGCAAATTTCCGAACACATAGCTAGAAGGTCAAATGGAGGTACCGATGTCGCGTATGGAAGATAAAATGGCGGAATATCAGGCTATGACGCAAAACCCGCGGACGGATGCTGCATTGGCGTCGATCCACAAGTCCCGCATGAAATCACGTGCGGGCGGCTATGCGGTCACAACGGCAATCGCTGGATATGCTGATGCTGCACAGGGTGAGGGGCTGTTCGGCAAGGCGTCGCGCGCCGCTAAATGGTTGTGTATTTGGTTTGGTATGATCGCGCCTGTTCTTCTGTTCTGGCACGTCATGCTTTGACGCTTCAGGGTTCGACCTCAAGACCGTAGCCGCGTGGCGACCGTGTCGATCTTGTATGGATGGACCCGGAAGAAGCGCATTCCACGGATCCCGGCCTCAGTTAGTAAGCGGTGATTGCGGCGTTCCGGCGCCGCATTTAATTGGCGCTGGACCACGGTCTGTCTTTGCCTTCCATAGTGTTTTGGCAAGATCCCGAGCTCCATGGTCGGACCCGGCCTCTTGGCATTTATCCTCACACGCAGGGCCGGTCCCTTTCACACTATGGGTTTGTGTTGCTGGTAAGCGGATCACCTGCCGCCCTGTCGCCATTGCAACATTTTGGACGCATTGAGGCTGATATCCCCGGCACCACCCGACCAACCGGCGCGGGGCACCGATCAAGATGCTCAGGCGGTTAATCGAATGCATCGGGGCCTTCCATACCTAGAGCGTCATGCGAAAA
>CAYGUB010000103.1:0-8938 GCA_964352845.1 uncultured Rhodobacterales bacterium
CACCGGAACCGGGAAGGCTACGCCGCGCATCTGGGCGAACGGGGCGTCAAGCTGTCGGGCGGGCAGCGGCAGCGGATTGCCATTGCCCGCGCGATCCTGAAAGACGCGCCGATCCTGATACTGGATGAGGCGACGAGCGCGCTGGACAGTGAGGTGGAGGCCTCGATCCAGACGGCGCTGGAAAGCGCGATGGAGGGCAAAACCGTGCTGGCCATCGCTCACAGGCTTTCGACCATCGCACGGATGGACAGGATCATCGTGCTGGATCAGGGCCAGATCGCGGAGCTTGGCACCCATTCCGAACTTTTGGCCAATGACGGGCTCTATGCGCGCTATTGGCGCAGGCAATCGGGCGGCTTTATTGGCCTGACCGAGGCCGCCGAATAGATGAGCGAAACCATCACAATCGAAGCCCTGACCCTGAAAGGTGACGGGATCGGCCCCGATCAGTTGCGTCTGCCCCGTGTGTTACCGGGCGAGGAAGTGACGAAGGATGGCAAGATCGTCACGCCGTCGATCCACCGCATCACGCCGCCCTGCCTGCATTTCAAAAACTGCGGTGCCTGCGCCTTGCAGCATGCCAGCGATGATTGGGTCGCGGGCTGGAAGACTGATGTGATCGCGCAGGGTCTGTTGGCGCGCGGGATAGAGACCGAAATCCGGCCCATTGTGACCTCTCCGCCTGCCACGCGCAGACGCGCCACCTTCCACGGGCGGCGCACCAAGAAAGGCACACTGGTCGGCTTCAAGATGCGCGCCTCTGACACGCTGATCGCCGTTCCCGATTGCCGTGTCCTGCACCCCGCGCTGACCGGGATCGTGCCCTATCTGTCCCAGGTGACGCGAGATTATGGGTCGCGAAAGGGGGAGATCGACTTCGCGGTGACGCTTTGCGAGACCGGCATTGATCTTGACGTGCGCGGCGGCAGGGCGCTGGAGCCCAAGGATATCGAAGCGCTGGCGCGCAGTTCCGACCGCGCCGGCCTTTGTCGGCTGTCCTGGGAGGGGGAGGATGTCGCGATCCACGCCCCACCAACCGTCAGCTTCGACGGTATCGCCGTGACCCTGCCCACCGGCGCCTTTCTGCAGGCCACGCAGCATGGCGAGGATGCGCTGTGGGCCAGCGTCTCGCGCGGGCTGGAGGGGCCACGAAAGATCGCCGATCTCTTTGCCGGTTGCGGCACCTTCGCACTCAGAGCGGCAAGAGGGTGCGAGGTTGCGGCATTCGAGGGCGCTGCGGATCTGATCCATGCGCTTGATCAGGCATGGCGCCGCCATCCGGAGCTCAAGCCAGTGAAATCCCATGTTAGAGACCTTTTTCGAAGGCCGCTCCTGCCCGATGAGCTTGCGGCTTTCGAAGCCATCATCATAGATCCACCCCGCGCCGGGGCCGAGGCGCAAAGCCAAGAGATTGCCGCATCGAAGGTGTCGCGCGTCTGTGCTGTCTCCTGCAACCCGGTCAGTTTCGCGCGGGATGCGCACATTCTGCTCAAAGGCGGTTTTCGGCTTGATCATGTCCAGCCCGTCGATCAATTTCGCTGGTCTCCCCATGTTGAACTTGCAGCGCAATTCACCAGATAGCATGGTACGAAAAAGCGAGCAGAGATCATGACATTACGCACGCAGGCGACCGCCTTGCTGGAACGGCCCACGACCCGGAACTTTGTTCTCGGGGTGATCTTGCTCAACGCGTTTGTGCTGGGGCTGGAGACCTTTCCGGCCGTGATGGATCGCGCAGGCTGGCTGATCCTGACGATTGATATGATGTGTCTGGGCGTGTTTATCGCGGAGATCGTGCTGAAGCTGTTTGCCTATAGGCTCAGCTTTTTCCGGTCGGGCTGGAATATGTTCGATTTCGTGATTGTGGGCATCTCTCTGGTGCCGGGCAGTCAGAACCTGTCTGTACTGCGCGCCTTGCGTATCTTGCGGCTGCTCAGGGTCTTGTCTGTGGCGCCCTCGCTGCGGCGCGTGGTCGAGGGGCTGATCACCGCGCTGCCGGGCATGGGCTCGGTCTTTTTGCTGATGACGCTGATTTTCTATATCGGCTCGGTCATGGCGACAAAGCTTTTCGGCTCCAGCTTCCCCGAATGGTTCGGCCATCTGGGTCTGTCGGCCTATTCGCTTTTCCAGGTCATGACGCTGGAAAGCTGGTCGATGGGCATCGTGCGCCCGGTGATGGAGGTATACCCCTATGCCTGGGCCTTCTTTGTGCCGTTTATCATGGTGACGACTTTCGCGGTCGTAAACCTTCTGGTCGGCCTGATCGTGAACTCCATGCAGGACGCCCATGCGGTCGATCAAAACGCCGCGACAGACGAATATCGTGACGCCGTTCTGGAGCGGTTAGACAAGATAGAAGAACGTCTGCGCGAGCGTTAGGCCCTTTTCGTGGCCAGTTCCGCGACGCCCAGAACCTCGAGCACTTTCGCCTCGATATGCGGGGCGTTCATGGCGGCGGTGGCGTACATGTCCTTTGGGCTTGCCTGATCGATGAAGATATCGGGCAGGACCATCATGCGGAATTTCAGACCCTTGTCGAACACGGCCTCATCGGCCAGCAGTTGCGCGACATGGCTGCCGAAGCCGCCCACTGCGCCTTCCTCAACGGTGATCAGCGCCTCGTGATTGGCGGCAAGCTCCAGGATCATGTCGCGGTCCAGCGGCTTGGCGAAACGCGCATCGGCGATGGTGGCTGTGATGCCCTTGGCCGAGAGGCTCTCTGCAGCGGTCTGGACCTCTGACAGGCGCGTTCCGAAAGACAGGATCGCAACGCGGCTGCCCTCTGCGATGATCCGGCCCCTGCCGATCTGAAGCGGAGTGCCACGCTCCGGCATCTCCACGCCCACGCCTTCGCCGCGTGGAAAACGGAAGGCAATCGGGCCTTCGTCATGGGCGGTGGCGGTTGCGACCATGTGGACCAGCTCAGCCTCATCGGCGGCGGCCATCACCACCATGCCAGGCAGGTTGGACATATAGCCAATGTCGAAAGAGCCCGCATGCGTCGCGCCATCTGCCCCCACGAGCCCGGCACGGTCAATCGCGAAGCGCACCGGCAGGCGTTGCAGGGCCACATCATGGACGACCTGATCGTAACCGCGCTGCAGGAAAGTCGAATAGATCGCGCAAAACGGCTTCATGCCGCCAGCAGCCAACCCGGCGCTGAAGGTGACGCCGTGCTGTTCTGCGATGCCCACATCGAAGCAGCGCGACGGGTAGCGTTCGTTAAACAGATTGAGCCCGGTTCCATCCGGCATCGCGGCGGTGACCGCGACGATCTTGCTGTCGGTCTCCGCCTCGCGAATGAGGGACTGCGCGAACACCTTGGTATAGCTCGGCGCGTTGGAGGGCGATTTGTTTTGCTTGCCGGTTACCACATCGAATTTCGCAGTGGCATGGCCGCGATCGGCAGCCAGTTCGGCGGGCGCGTAGCCCTTGCCCTTCCGGGTAATCGCGTGGATCAGTACCGGCCCGTCGGCGCGGACCTTGACCGTGCGCAGCACGGCCAGCAACTGCTCCATATCGTGGCCATCAATCGGGCCGACATAGGAAAAGCCCAGCTGTTCGAACAATGTCCCGCCGAATGTCGCACTTTTCAACAGTTCCTTGGCGCGTTTCGCCCCCTCCTGAAAAGGCTCGGGCAGGAAGGAGACAGCGCCCTTGGCAGCGGCCTTGAATTCCTGGAACGGCGCGCCGGCATATAAGCGCGACAGGTAGGTGGACATCGCGCCGGTGGGCGGTGCAATCGACATCTCGTTGTCATTGAGAATGACGATCAAGCGCTTTTTCAGATGGCCGGCATTGTTCATCGCCTCATAAGCCATGCCTGCGCTGATCGAACCATCGCCGATCACCGCGATACAGTCACCGATGCCATGCTCTGGCGTGCCGCCCAGATCGCGCGCGACGGCCATGCCCAAAGCAGCGGAGATTGAGGTAGAGCTATGGGCCGCACCGAAAGGATCATACGCGCTCTCGGAGCGTTTGGTGAAGCCGCTCAACCCGTCTTTCATGCGCAGCGTGCGGATGCGGTCGCGCCTGCCGGTCAGGATCTTATGGGGGTAGCATTGGTGGCTGACATCCCAGATCAACCGGTCGCGCGGCGTGTCGAAAACCGCATGCAAGGCCACGGTCAGCTCCACCACGCCAAGCCCGGCCCCCAAATGCCCGCCTGTCTCGGAGACGGCGGAAATTGTCTCTGCCCGGAGATCATCCGCGAGTCGTGTCAGTTCCGGATCGGAGAGGGATTTCATGTCAGCCGGAATGGTGACACGGTCGAGGATCGGGGTGTGTGGTCTGTCAGTCATAGTTTACACTCTCACATTTCACGGGCTATGACAAACCTTGCGGCGTCCTTGAGATTGTCTGCCTGCGCGCCATAAGGTTCCAGCGCGGCCTCGGCTTCTTCGATCAGTTCCCTTGCACGGGTTTTTGCCCCTGAAAGCCCAAGGATAGACACGAAAGTGGCCTTCCCTGCCGCGCTGTCTTTTTGCAGGCGTTTGCCGACGATCATAGCATCGCCTTCGATATCAAGGATGTCATCGGCGATCTGGAATGCCAGTCCCAGCGCACGCGAATAGGAGTGTAGGGCGGACGGATCATCTCCGCCCAGAATCGCGCCGGCCTGCGCGGACCATTCGATCAGCGCACCGGTCTTGCCCGCCTGAAGCCGTGTGATCTGATCAAGGGTCAGCGGCGCGTCCGAGCTTTCCGCCGCGATATCAAGCGCCTGGCCCAGAACCATGCCTTCGGCCCCTGCAGCCTTGGCAAAGCTGCGGATCAATTCCAGCCGGCGTTCAGGCGCGGCATCCAGCGTGGCGAGCAATTCAAAGGCCAGCGTCTGCAGCGCGTCGCCGGTCAGCACGGCGATTGCCTCGTCCCATTTCCTGTGAACGGTCGGGTTGCCGCGGCGCAGGTCGTCATCATCCATGCAAGGCAGATCGTCATGAACCAGCGAGTAGGCATGAAGCGCCTCAATCGCAGCGGCGGCCTGATCGGCGGGCCCCTGGTCGACACCGTGCAACCGGGCGCTTTCGATCACCAGAAAGGCGCGGAGCCGTTTACCCCCCTGACACGTGTAGCGCATGGCATCGGCGATTTGCCCGTCCAGCCCGGCCATGGCGCGATCAAGTGAAGTCTGCACCCGGTCCTGCGCGTCACGCAGCGCGGCTGCGAACATCTACATTCCCTCGACAGGCGTTGTCCCGGCGGGTTTGCCGTCACCATCAAGTGTGATCTGCGCGACCTTCTCCTCGGCCTCTTTGAGCTTGGCCTCGCAGCGCTTCTTCAGCTCTGCCCCCCGCTCATAGAGCTTGATCGAGTCCTCCAGCGGCACGTCACCGCGCTCCAGCTGGCCCACGACCTGTTCCAGCTCACCCATTGCCTGCTCAAAACTCATGTCTTTTGTCGGTGTGTCAGCCATCGGAGCCTCTTTTGAGTAGGATTTCGAGATGCGCGCGGGTCGATGCGGCCAGAGCATCCAGATCATACCCGCCTTCCAAAGTCGAGACGACCCGCCCGCTGCAATGGGTCTCGGCAATGTCGCACAGCCTGTCCGTGGCCCAGGCGAAATCGTCCTCGGTCAGGTTAAGATTGGCCAGCGGGTCGGCGTGATGGGCATCAAAACCAGCCGAGATCAGGATCAGTTCGGGCTGGAAAGACTCTAATGCAGGGAAAACCGCCCCTTCATAGAGGTTCCGAAACGCCTGACTGCCTGCATTGGCTGGCAGAGGAAGGTTGATGATATTGCCATCGACCCCGGTCTCCGTGGCATGACCCGACCCCGGATAGAGCGGCATCTGATGGCTGGAGACGAACAGCGCGCGGGTCTCGTCCCAAAGCAGGTCCTGCGTGCCATTGCCGTGGTGGACGTCGAAATCGACCACCGCGACGCGCTTGAGCCCATGCACATCCAGCGCGTATCTGGCAGCGATCGCGACATTGCCGAACAGGCAGAAGCCCATGGCGGTTTCGCGCTCTGCGTGGTGACCGGGGGGGCGTATGGCCGCGAAGGCGTTTTGCGCCTTGCCGGAGAGGACCAGATCGACGGCGTGGCGCATGGCACCGACGCCACGATAGGCGGCATCAAGTGAGCCCGGCGACATATGCGTATCCGCATCAAGCGAGACGAGGCCCTCAGCCGGGCGCGCCGCCTTGACCCGATCGATATAGGCGGCGGGGTGCACGCGCAAAATATCCTCATCCAGCCCGACAGGGGCGTCGATGCGGCTGAGCCCCGGGTGTTCAAGCCCGTCAAGCATGGCATAGATCGCCATCAGGCGGTCGACACGTTCCGGGTGGCCGGGCGGCGTTATGTGGTGCAGGCAATCGCTATGGGTCAGAAGCGCCGTGACCATCAATCCGGCGCCAACATGTAGCCCGCCCCGCGCACGGTTTGCAGATAGCGCGGCTGTTTGGGATCTGCCTCTATCTTGCGCCGCAACCGGGTGATCTGCACATCAACCGCGCGTTCCTGAGCCTGCCCATGGTCGCGCCCCAGATCCTCGACCAGTTTGGAGCGCGAAATTGGCTCGCCTATCTTGGCCGAGAACAGGCGCATCAGCGCGACCTCTGTGGCGGTCAGGCGGATATGGTCCTCGCCGCGCCACATCTCGCCCCGCTCCATGTCATAGTGAATATCGCCCAAATGCAGAACGCTCGGCTTCTCGATCAGATCGTCAGAAGCCGGAACCCGGCGCAGGATCGCGTTGATCCGAAGCAACAGCTCCTTGGGCTCGAACGGTTTGGGCAGGTAATCATCGGCCCCTGCCTCCAGACCCGAAATCCGGTCGGTGCTTTCACCCTTGGCCGTCAGCAGCAGGATCGGCGTCTCCATCCGGCCGCGCAATTCCTTGGTAAAGGTGATCCCGTCATCGCCCGGCATCATCACGTCAAGCACGATCAGATCAAAGTCCAGCCCCTCCAGCAGGCGTCGCGCATGGGCCGCATCCCGGGCAGCGGTCGTCCAGAACCCGTTGCGATTGAGAAACTGCCGCAGCAATGTCCGGATCCGCTCATCATCATCAACGATCAGCAGATGGGCGTCATTCTGAGAGCTGTCAGCCATCAGGTCTTCTCTTTCATCTGGTCGAAATGTCTGCGCATATCCGGGTCCATGATCTGCTCCAATACCTGTCGAAACCCCGCAACGGCCTCTGGTCCCGCTTCACGGTAGGCCGCGCGCATCCGTATGCGTTGCGCCTCTGACAGCTTCTTTTCCAATTCCGCTCCAGCGTCCGTCAGATACAAATGACGCTCCCGCCGGTCCCTTTGACCAATTCTGGACTCTACCAGACCATCGTCGATCAATGATCGCAAGACCCGGTTCAGCGATTGTTTGGTCACGCCCAGAATATCCAGCAGCGTGTTGACCGTTTGCCCGGGCGAGCGGTTGATGAAATGTATCGCCCGGTGATGCGCACGCCCGTAGGCATAATCGGCCAGGATCCGGTCAGGGTCCGCCGTGAAGCCACGATAGGCGAAAAACATCGCCTCGATTCCGCGGCGCAGCTGATCATCGGTCAGAAACAGCAGCGCTTCACCGCTGGGCTTGGCTGGGCTGGGACTTCTATCGGACATGGCACTCGGATTGGTCGTTTGGCAGGAGTTTATGTCAGCCTTGTTGACATTCCAAGGACCGAATGTTAGCAAAATCCAGTTTTGGCGTAATTTTATGTCCGATATGGACCTAAGTTGCGCAACTTTAGTAAAATCGAAGGAGGCTCGTGATGGCCGGCGGATATGATGATCGGGACGGTGTTATCTGGATGGATGGCAAATTGGTGGATTGGCGCGCGGCCAATGTCCATATCCTGAGCCACGGGTTGCATTATGCCTCCTCCGTGTTTGAGGGCGAGCGCTGCTACAGCGGTAAGATCTTCAAATCGCGCGAACATTCGGAACGTCTGATCTTTTCGGGCAACGAGCTGGACATGCCGATCCCCTATAGCGTGGATGAGATCGAGGCGGCGAAATATGAGGTGCTCAAGGCCAATAACCTGACCGACGCCTATGTGCGCGCGGTTGCCTGGCGCGGCGCAGGTGAGGATATGGGGGTCGCCTCTGCGCGCAACCCGGTGCGGATGGCGGTCGCTGCCTGGGAATGGGGCAATTACTACGGTGATGCGAAAATGAAGGGGGCGAAGCTCGACATTTCCAAATGGAAACGGCCCAGCCCGGAGACGATCCCCTGTTTTGCCAAGGCCTCCGGTCTTTACATGATCTGCACGATGTCAAAACACGCCGCTGAAGCGAAAGGCTGCTCTGACGCGATGATGTTTGACTATCGCGGCTATGTGGCCGAGGCGACCGGGGCCAATATTTTCTTCGTCAAGGATGGTGAGGTCCATACGCCAAAACCCGATGCTTTCCTCAATGGATTGACCCGTCAGACGGTGATCGGGATGCTTGAGGATCGCCAGATCAAGGTGCATGAGCGCTATATTGAACCGTCAGAGCTGGAAGGGTTCGAGCAATGCTGGCTTACCGGCACGGCCGCGGAGATCACGCCGGTCGGTCAGATCGGGGAGTATAGCTTCGAGGTCGGGGCCCTGACGCGCGATATCTCCGAAAGCTATGAAGTGCTTGTTCGCACTTAATATTTCCGTCTGGCGAGCTTGACGAAATGCTCTACCCGGCGCGCGGAACTCAGCGGTTTTGCGCGCCGTTGCAGTGTCAGCGTGTTGGGCGCGGGGCTGTTTTTGCGCTGCATGACGACGAGTTTGCGGAAGTCACCGGCGCCTGACGGGTGCTGGTGGTCGAAAACATGTTTTTGCATCAAAATGTCCTCCCAAAATCGGATGATATCACAAATTGTACCAAATTTCACCCCTGCGGCGTGATGACTTTGCGGCCCTTGCCGCGCTCCAGCCCGAGTTGGCGTTCGCGCCAGATGATCAGGATACCGGCAAGAATGATCAAGGCGATGCCCGCGAGCATGACA
>CAYGUB010000104.1:0-8877 GCA_964352845.1 uncultured Rhodobacterales bacterium
ACACATCATCGCACGTGTCAAGAACCAGCAGCTGCGGTAAAAACCGGGCGCTTACCAAGAACTTAGTTAAGCTGACAGTTGTCCTATGCGCTTTTGTCGTCGGAATTGGCTTATTCTTAGAGCTGCGACGCGTTAAGTTCCCTTTACATGAATGGGGGGAAAGGCCAGCACTGGTGGAGGACGCCTATTCATGGATGACGTTGATTTGCCCATCAGTCCCTGAATTTATCGAACCAGGGCCATCGACACCAAAACTCCGTGTGTCACTTGATGGTGACGAGGAGAAATATGCAAGAGTTGCATGGCCGCAGTCTGATTGTGCCTATGTCCTTCGCCGCCGCCACATCGATGATCTCAACCGGCTCATGGATGAGGTTGGACAGGAACATGAGGCTTTGTCGCGCAGTTCGGTGATGATGAGCATCGCCTTGGGTTACGAAAAAATGACGTGGAGAAGACCGGAAACGGTTCTCAGCGAAGTGTTTCAAGACCACTACTGGTTCTTGCGTGATGCGGAGAGCTCTTACTCAATCACCAAAGATGAAGTGATCATTCCAGAAGGTTTTTCAGTCGACTGGTCGTTGCCAGTCAGAGAAGTTCTAGTCGGGGAATACTACTTTAATCTGATCAATACGCAGCAATTCAAACAATCAGGTGCAGCAACTAAAAAGCTTGGTGAGATATCCGGCGGTATCTTCGATGGGTACGGAATCTACGGTGCTGTCTTGGAAAATATTTACGAGTAGGAGAGATGTGAATGTCGCTGAACTCATCGAAGATGCCGGCACCGGCACGATCAAATACCTCTATGACTTCGGCGACAGCTGGGACCACAAGATCAAGATCGGCACAATCAGCGAACCCGTCCACGGCGAACTCTACCCCCGCCTGACAGACATCGCAGGCCGCTGCCCGCCAGAGGACGTCGGTGGCGCACCCGGATACGAGGGGTTCCTCGAAGCTATGGGCGATCGAATGCACCCGGAACATGCGGACCTGAAGACCTGGTACGGCGACGACTTTGACCCAAACATCCCCGACAGCGATGAACTCCGCCTTGAAGTTCTCAAGCTCGCCAAGCGCTGGAAGCCGAAAGGCAGACGCCTCAACTGATCAAGGTGGGGTCAGCGCAATGCTTAAAGCCGCCCCTGCCATGGACGTATGGCTTTCCGGGCGCGGAAGATATCGATTGTGCAGCTGCGGGAATGCCTGAGACCTATCAGCTGCGTGGCACGAAGCTCTCGGTGTAGAACCTGTACCAGTTGCCGCCCATGATCCCCGCGACCTCCGTATCGCTGAGGCCTGTGGCACGCAGGCCAGCCTCGATGTTTCCGAAGTCGCGATTATCTTTGAACCACTCGGGCCTGGGTCGGAAGCCGGGCGCTGCGGCCGAGCCTTCGCCGTAGTCCATCTCCCTGCTCCAGCGGCCCACGCGCATCCATTCGACCACGCTGTCAGGCTGATCCTGGCACAGATCGGATCCCAGCCCGAGATGCTCTGGCCCAAACCTCTCGGCTGTGCGCGCGATCATCTCGCAAAAGCTCTGCAACGTGCAGTCGGATTTATCCCGCAGGTGGTGCGGATAGAGCGAAAATCCCAGCATCCCGCCATTCTCCGTCACGGCGCGGATCACGTCATCGCGCTTGTTGCGCAGGGCGGGGCACCAGTCATGCGGGTTGGCATGGGTGATCGCGATAGGCCGCTCAGAGATATCGGCGGCCTCAATGGTTGAGCGGTCGGCAGAATGGCTCATATCGACCACCAGTCCCATGCGGTTCATCTCCTTGATGACCTGTCGCCCCATGCGAGTGATGCCGGTATCTTCCGCCTCGTAACAGCCCGTCGCAAGAAGGGATTGGTTGTTGTAGGTCAGCTGCATGAACCGGGCGCCGAGGGTATGGAGGATTTCGATCAGACCGATATCATCCTCCATCGGACTGGGGTTCTGGAACCCGAAGAAAATAGCCGTTTTCCCCGTGGCTCTCGCACGGTCCACGTCACTGGCCCAAAGGCCTTTGGTGATCAGATCGGGGTATTGCTCGAACCAGCGGTTCCATTGCTCGAAATTCAAAACCGTTTCCCGGAAGGTCTCATGATAAGCGATGGTGACATGAACCGCATCCACCCCGCCTGCGCGCATCTGGCGGAATATGCCCTGTGACCAGTTGGCATATTGCAGATTGTCGATCCTCATGGCCGGCCCCCGTTCACCCACCCGCATGTGCGACCCCTAGCACCAGTGGGCGCCGCCCGCCAGATGCAGCCCACTTGCGCTGGTTTCAAATTGCCGCCAGTGTTGAGCGCGAGACATATCGGGGGCTCACATAAGCAAACCAATGGATACCGAGGCCCGTCGGGGATTGATGTTGGTCAGCCCAACGGCTGTCTACGTTCTGCTGTTGCTTGCAGCCCCGCTGGTTACGGTTCTGGCCTTCAGTTTCTGGTCACAGGATTTCCTCACCATTGATCGCAGCTTCACCCTGAAAAACTACGCCGAGGCTTTCAGCGATCCAATCTACCGCACGCTGATGCTGCGCTCGCTTGTGATCTCAGGCGTGGTAACCCTGGTTACCGTGCTGCTTGCTTTTCCACTGGCCTATTTCGTGTCCTTCCATGTCAAGCCGGAGCGCAAGGCGCTGTGGATATTCCTGATCACCATTCCCTTCTGGACCAGTTACCTTTTGCGGGTTTTTTTGTGGAAGGTGATCCTCGGCTTTAACGGCGTGCTGAATTCGGGCTTGCTGTCGCTGGGGATCATCGATGAGCCTGTTACGTTCATTTTGTACAATGCCAATGCGGTGGTAATCACGCTGGCGCATGCTTTCGCGCCTTTCACCATCCTGCCTATCTATGTCGCTTTGGAGAAGATCGACCGCTCCTTGCTGGAGGCCTCGCAGGATCTGGGCGAAAGCCCTGCTGCCACGTTTTTCCGGGTGACGCTGCCGCTTGCCATGCCCGGGGTGGTCGCGGCTGTTTTGATTGTCTTCATTCCGACCATCGGTGATTACGTGACGCCCCGGCTGGTCGGCGGGCCCAATGGGTTGATGATCGCCAACATGATCCAGACGCAGTTTCTCAAGCTCAACAATGCGCCGATGGGGGCTGCGCTTTCCGTGCTGGCCATGTGTGCCGTGACCGCGATCTCGCTGATCTTCCTGTTTGCCAACCGCCGCTACCTGAGGCCAAGATGAGCGGCGGCTGGCTTCGGATATATGCCATTGGCTATCTGGTCTTTCTCTACCTGCCGGTAGTCCTGCTGCCGCTTTTCGCGTTCAATGATGCGACCGTTATCGCCTTCCCGCTCAGCGGATTTACGACGAAATGGTTCACCGAGCTTGCAGGCATCAGTGCCTTGCACGGCGCGCTTGCGAATTCCCTGATCATCGCCCTGAGTACAGCAACACTGAGCACCATTCTGGGCATTTGTGCCGCCCGCGCATCAACCCGCTACCGCTTCCCGGCCAAAGGGATGATCATGGGCGCGATCATGTTACCGCTGGTCCTGCCGGAGATCATCGTCGCAGTCTCGCTGCTGGTGGTGCTGTTGCAGCTCGGTCTGTCACTATCGGCATGGACGGTCATTCTGGGCCACACGTTGATCTGCACCCCCTTCGCGATTGCGATCCTCAGCTCTTCCTTTCAGGGGCTCGACCGCTCTGTCGAGGAGGCGGCAGTTGATCTGGGCGAAACACCCTGGGGCGCTTTTCGTTCGATTACGCTGCCGCTGGTGGCGCCCGGGATTATCGCAGCCTTTCTGATCTGCTTCACCATCAGTCTGGACGAATTCATCATCGCCTTTTTCCTGACCGGGGCCGAACCCACCCTGCCCGTCTATATCTGGAGCCAGCTGCGTTTCCCGCGCAGGATTCCTTCGGTGATGGCGATGGGTACCTTGCTGCTCATAAGCTCGCTGGTGCTTCTGAGCGTGGCCGAGTATTTCCGAAGACGCGGTATCGCCAGAACCGGCGGCAAGGATAGCGGGGGGTTCCTATGATCACGTTGCAAAACATAGACAAGCATTACGGCCCCTTCCACGCGCTGAAAAATGTGTCGGCCGAGATCGGCGCGGGAGAGTTCTTCTCCCTTCTGGGTCCGTCGGGCTGTGGCAAGACCACGCTGCTGCGGGTGATTGCGGGGTTTGAAGAGGTCTCCGCCGGCCAGGTAGAGATCGACGGGCGGTCCATGATGGGCGTCCCCGCCAACAAACGGCCTACCAATATGGTGTTCCAAAGCTATGCGATCTTCCCGCATCTGAGCGTGGGCGAGAATGTAGGCTTCGGCCTGCGCAAATCGGGCCTGTCAAAGGATGAGATGACCCGCGCGATTGGCAACGCCTTGGAGATGGTCGGGCTGTCAGGCTACGAACCCCGCGCGGCCCATGCCATGTCCGGTGGTCAGCGACAACGCGTGGCACTGGCCCGGGCGTTGATCCTCAAGCCGAAGGTGCTGCTGCTCGACGAGCCGCTCTCGGCGTTGGACAAGAAGATGCGCGAACAGATGCAGGGCGAGCTGCGCAGCCTGCAGCGGCAGGTGGGCATCACCTTCGTGCTCGTCACCCATGATCAGGAAGAGGCGCTGATCATGTCCGACCGGATTGCCGTGATGTTTGACGGCGAGATTGCCCAGATGGCCGCCCCGCAAGCGCTTTACAAACGCCCCGTCTCGCGCCGTGTGGGGGAGTTCATAGGGGTGATGAATTTCCTGCCCGCCACACTCACCGGCGCAGATCGCGGCAAAACGACATTGGATGTTCAGGGCTTCGGCCCCGCACTGATCGACAGCAGCCAGATTACCGCCGGTGCGGGCACGCAAAATGTCGTCGGTATCCGGCCGGAATCGTTGTCTATCCTCTATGGGACTGATGACGCGTCGGCTCAGGCCAGCGGCGTTGTGGCCGATTTGGCCTATTATGGTGACATGACCTATTACGAAATCCTGATCGACGGCACCGAAAAACCGATCACGATCTCGATGAAAAACCTCAGTTCGCGCCCGGTGCTGGACCGCGGGGCGCGCACGCAGGTCTCCTGGGACGAGAAATCGCTGGTGGTATTCGAGGCCTAATACACCTTGATCGCGTCCCGCTCCACGGCGAGGATATAGCCCTTGCGCGCGATATTCTTGATCAGCAGTTCACTCATCATCTGATTGCCAAGATGATCGCGCAGCCGCTTGATCCGCGTGGCCCCTGCGGCCTCATCGCAATCACTTTGCGGCTTGCCGGAGATCATCGCCTCTATCTCGATCCCGCTGAGCACGTCGTCATCCAGCCGCGCCTCCGCCAAAACGGACAGCGTTTCCAGCGCGGCCTCGGTCAGCTTGAACTCCATCTCGTTGATCTGAACGATCCGCTCTTCGCGACTGATCACCAGCGCGTTGACCTGTATTCCAGAGCGCTCGATCTCGCTCATCCGGCGGGCAAAGCTGACCAGAAAGACCAGCACGACAAGGCAGGCGATCAGCAAGGCCGTGGCAAAGACCATCAGCACGAAGATGATGAAGCGGTAGGAGGCCAGGGTCTCGGAAAATGCCGTGCCCGACTGAGCCAGAATTTCAAGAAACCGGATATCGTCAGAGCCGGTGAGCGCATCGTTTTCAATGAATATCTGCTCGACACGCGCATTGAAGGCGTTGGCATCAGGCAGGTTGAGGAACAAAACAATCGCCGCAACCGTCAGGATCACGACAATGGCAATGATCCCCAATGTAATGACACGGACCGGCGTCCATCTAGAAGCGGAGGAAGAACTGTCCTGCATTGGCTTTTTTCCCCGCAAGTTGGCTTTCGTCAAAAACGCTCACGACATTCAAAAGCGTCCAGCCAGCCTGCGCAAGCCTTGGTGCAACGACACGGCTGGCAGCAGCCGCAGAGCCGCAGGCCCCATCGGGCAGTTGCATGACCCCGTAATGCAGCTGTAGGGGACTGTCCTTTTTGGCCTTGTAGTCAGCATAGCAGGCGGCCTGCGCAGCGGCACTCAGCGACAAGACGCAAAGACAGGTAAAGAGGATCGTTTTCATAATCTCGAGACTGCGCTGGAATGCGCCGATATTCAATATCACAAGGGCTGTTATTCGATAACATGGCCCCGTCATTGTTTATCATGCGGGCTGTGGCGCACGGTCTGGCGTATCGAAACCGTCCCCGAAAGGATGCACCATGATCCGCACATTGATCGCAACCACGCTGAGCGCAGCGCTGCTCTTTACCCCTGCCACTGTCACCCCTGCCCAGGCAGATGAGGATGTGGCCAAGGTGATCGGCGGGATCGCCGCGCTTGTTCTTCTCAACAAGGTCATCAATGACCGTCAGGACCGCCGCGAAGCTGCCAATCGTCAGGCGACGACGCGCCAGATCTACCGCCCGCACCGTGACAACAACACGCTACGCCGCCAGGTGAAGATCGCGCCTCAAAACTGCCTGCGCGAGCAATGGACCCATCGCGGCTACCGTTACGTCTATGGCGCGCGCTGTATGCAGAATAATGCGCAATTCGCCCTGCCGCGTGAGTGCCTGCGCCGCGCGCGCACCAATGACGGGCCCCGTCGTTTCTATACAAAGCGCTGCCTGCAACAAAATGGCTGGCGCGCCTGACCCCTCCGGTCAGTCGGTTTAATGAGTGTACTTAGTAAGTGACTGGGCGGCCTCCTCTGTGGTCGCCCTTTTTTCGTTGCAAATGCCCGAGCGCTGCGGGAAGCAAGGCAGATGTCAAATGGCCCTGATTTCTCCTTCGAAAACGCGCTGATCGCCCAAGGCTACAGGGTTGTCGCAGGCGTGGATGAGGTAGGCCGCGGGCCGCTGGCCGGTCCCGTGATGGCCGCCGCAGTCATTCTGGACCCCGGCAACATCCCGCACGGGCTCAACGATTCCAAGAAGCTGACAGCCCGCAAGCGCGAAGCGCTTTTTGAGCAAATCGCCCACACCGCGCAATTTGCCGTGGCCGAAGCCAGCGTGGCGGAAATAGATCAGCTCAACATCTATCACGCAGCGCATCTGGCAATGCGTCGGGCTATTACGGCGCTGGGGTCCGTGGATCACGTTCTGGTCGATGGCAACAAAATCCCCGCCGGGCTTAACGGGCCAGCCACGGCGCTGGTCGGTGGGGATGGCAGGTCACAGTCAATCGCCGCTGCGTCGATCATTGCCAAGGTGACGCGCGACCGACACATGGTGGATTTGGCGCAACAACATCCGGGCTACGGGTGGGAAACCAATGCCGGATATCCGACGAAACGTCACATTTCTGCACTGGCTGAACTAGGCGTCACACCACATCATCGCGTCTCTTTCAAACCTGTCCACAACATATTGTTTCAATAAAAATTTGTAACTTACTGAATCATAAAGAATTTGACCTCAGAATCCCCATGACTCATCTTGTAGGCAACACCAGATGACCGGCCACCAAGGCGCGGCGATTGAGGCATGTAATGGGACGACTGACACGGGTGGAGCGCGATGCGCTTCCGCTGAACACTATTCTTGACGGTGACTGCATCGCGGCGATGAACAGCCTTCCCGAGGCCTCCATCGACCTGATCTTCGCCGATCCCCCCTATAATCTGCAGCTCAAGGGCGAACTGCACCGGCCCGATAACTCCAAGGTCGATGCGGTGGATGATGCGTGGGATCAGTTCTCCAGCTTCCGCGCCTATGACGATTTCACCCGAAGCTGGCTGTCCGCAGCCCGCAGGCTTCTCAAGCCCAATGGTGCGATCTGGGTCATTGGCTCTTATCACAACATCTTCCGCGTGGGCGCGTCGATGCAGGATGCCGGGTTCTGGCTGCTCAATGACGTGGTCTGGCGCAAATCCAACCCGATGCCGAATTTTCGCGGCAAACGGCTGACCAATGCACATGAGACGCTGATCTGGGCCTCAAAATCCGAGGACAGCAAATACACCTTCAATTATGAGGCGCTCAAGGCGCTCAATGAGGGCATACAGATGCGCTCTGACTGGGTGTTGCCGATCTGTACGGGTCACGAGCGGCTGAAAGACGAAAACGGCTGCAAGGCCCATCCAACCCAGAAACCCGAAAGCCTCCTGCACCGTGTGCTGGTGGCGACGACAAAGCCCGGCGACGTGGTGCTCGACCCGTTTTTCGGCACTGGCACAACGGGCGCTGTTGCCAAGAAGCTGGGGCGTGATTTCATCGGGATCGAACGGGAAGCCGCCTATCGCGAGGTCGCGCTGAAGCGGCTTGAGACTGTGCGCAAATATGACCGTGCCTCGCTGGAGGTCACGCAATCCAAACGGGCCGAGCCCCGCGTGGCATTCGGGATATTGGTCGAGCGCGGCATGCTTCAGCCCGGCGAAGAGCTCTGGAGCCTCAACGGCCGCCACAAGGCCAAGGTCCGGGCCGATGGCACCTTGATTGGCGACGATATCAAAGGATCGATCCATCAGGTAGGCGCAGCTCTGGAAGGCGCGCCAAGCTGCAATGGCTGGACCTATTGGTGCTTCAAGCGCGACGGCCAGAAAATCCCCATAGACATCTTGCGCCAGCAGATCCGCGCGGAGATATCAGGCAAGAAACACTAACCGAGGTTACCGCCTGTGCCTGCGGCATACCCGCGGCACATAACTGCCCCGCGCTCTCCAAGACGCGGGGCATTTTTTTTGAGCGTCATTTCTGAAAGGTGGTCACATAACTCCAGTGCCGGGCTGTCCGAGGGGGATTTCGTCGGATTGAACTGTGCCCGTGAAGGGCTGGGCAGCGATATGCCCTCTGCTTGCCGGGGTCTGTCGGAGGCTTTGGGCTACCGGAGCCCGGTTTTGCAGTCCCCTTGGCCGACGGGTCTGACCTGATCCAAAGTCCGCCCCTATAGCGTCTGACGAAATACCTGAAACATCCCGTATCACGTAACGCGTTGAAAT
>CAYGUB010000105.1:0-8677 GCA_964352845.1 uncultured Rhodobacterales bacterium
GCCTCACGCTCAGATCGATCCCCCATTCGCGCGCGAAAAGCTCCGGATCGAGGCTCGAGGACGGCCCGGAATGGATCAGATATTCGCTGACATCAAAGCCGATCCCGCCTGCACCAATGATCGCCACCCGCGCACCGACCTCGGCCTTGCCGCTGAGCACATCGACATAACTCAGGACCGACGGGTGGCCGATCCCTTCGATCTCTGGCTCACGCGGATGAACGCCCGTGGCCATGATCACCTCGTCGAAACCGCTCAGACCTTCGGGCGTGGGACGGGTGTTGAGGCGCAGATCGACGCCGGAGAGCTCAATTTCGCGGGCAAAATAGCGCATCGTTTCATGAAATTCTTCCTTGCCAGGCACTTGCACCGCGTAGTTCAACTGCCCGCCGATCTTGGCCGCGGCCTCGAACAACACGACATCATGCCCGCGCCGTGCGGCCGTCACGGCAAAGGACAGCCCGGCCGGGCCTGCGCCCACAACTGCGATGCGTTTGGGTGCCTTGGCAGGCACGATCTCGATCTCGGTCTCATGAGCGGCGCGGGGGTTGACCAGGCAGGAGGTCACTTTCCCCTCAAACACCAAATCAAGACAGGCCTGATTGCACCCGATACAAGTGTTGATCTCATCGGCCCGGCCTTCACTTGCCTTAAGCACAAATTCCGGATCGGCCAGAAAGGGTCGCGCCATGGAGATCAGGTCAGCATCCCCGCGCGCCAGCACATCTTCGGCCACCTGAGGCATGTTGATCCGGTTCGACGTGACCACCGGGATCGAGACCGCCGCACGGAAACCCGCCGTGACCTTGGCAAAGGCTGCGCGCGGGACCATGGTTGCAATCGTGGGGATCCGCGCCTCATGCCAGCCGATGCCGGTATTGATGATCGAGGCGCCTGCGGTCTCGATGGCGCGGCCAAGCTCGATCACCTCTTCATGGGTCGAACCGTCCTCGACCAGATCAATCATAGACAGCCGGTAGATGATGATGAAATCGCGGCCCACGGCTGCGCGCGTCCGGCGCACGATCTCTATGGGCAGCCTGATGCGGTTGGCGTAGGAGCCGCCCCATTCATCGGTGCGCTTGTTGGTCTTGGCGGCGATGAACTGGTTGATCAGATATCCCTCCGAGCCCATGATCTCCACCCCGTCATAGCCCGCTTCCTGCGCTTTCACGGCGGCATTGACGAAGTCGGATATCTGCTTTTCGATACCCTCCGCATCAAGCTCTCTGGGCACAAAAGGATTGATCGGCGCTTTCAGGGGCGAGGCGCTGACCAGATCGGGGTTATAGGCATAGCGGCCTGTATGCAGGATCTGCATGCAGATCTTGCCGCCCGCCTCATGCACGGCTTGCGTGATGGGCCGGTGATGAGCCACATCCGCATCCGTGGCCATGATACCGCCACCCTTGATGGTCGCGCCTTCCGCATTTGGCCCGATCCCCCCGGTGACGATCAGCCCGACGCCCGCCCGCGCGCGATCGGCATAGAAGCGGGCCATGCGCGGCGTGCCGCCCTCGGCCTCTTCCAGCCCCAGATGCATAGACCCCATGATGACACGGTTTTTCAGCGTGGTGAAACCCAGATCGAGCGGCTTGAACAGATGCGGATAATGCGAGGTCATGACAGGCTCCCTTTTGAGGCATTAGTCACGACGGGCACCAAAAGATGCAAGCTCGACGCGGCGTCCCCGGGCGATCAGGGGATCAAAAACAGCGTGATCGCGGGAAACATCACCAAGATCACCACGCGCACCAGATCAGACAGCACGAAATAGGAGACCGCCTTATAGGTCTCCAGGATCGGGGTGCTGCGGTCCATCGCGTTGATCACAAACAGATTCATCCCCACAGGCGGCGTGATCAGACCGACCTCGACCACGATCAGCACAAGAATGCCAAACCAGATCGCCACATGTTCCTGCGACATCCCGAAATCGAGCCCGGAGATCACCGGAAAGAAGATCGGCACGGTCAGAAGGATCATCGAGAGCGAATCCATCAGGCATCCGAAAATGAGATAGACCACAAGGATCAGCGCCAGCACCACCCAAGGGCTGAAGCCCTGACTGATCACCAGATTGGACAGCTCCTGCGGGACCTGGGTGAGCGCCAGAAAACCGTTGTAGAAAGCAGCCCCCAGCACGATGAAGAAGATCATCGCGGTCGAGCGCGCTGTTGTGGTGAAACTTTCCATCAGGGTCGTGCGTGTCAGCCCGCCATTGAACAGCGCGATCAGACCCGTGCCGGCCGCACCGACGGCAGCGCCCTCGGTGGGCGTGAACCAGCCGCGATAGATACCGCCCACGACCAGCGCGAAGACCAGCAGAACAGGCCAGACAGCTATCAATGCGCGAAACCTCTCAGCATAGGGAACAGGCGCGCGGGTACCTGCAGAGCCGGGATGGAGCCGGACATAGATCGAGATCGCTATAACATAGCCCAATGCGGCCAGAAGCCCGGGAATGAAGGCTGCAAGAAACAGCTTTGCGATGTTTTGCTCGGTCAGGATCGCATAGATCACCAGCACCACAGAGGGCGGGATCAGGATGCCAAGCGTGCCGCCTGCCGCAAGCGTCGCCGTCGAAAAGCCGCCCGCATAGCCATATTGGCGCAGCTCGGGCAAGGCGACCCGGCCCATTGTGGCCGCTGTTGCAAGCGATGACCCGCAGATCGCGCCAAACCCGGCGCAGGCCCCGATTGATGCCATTGCCACTCCCCCCTTGCGGTGGCCCAGAAAGCTCTCGGCGGCTTTGAACAGTGCGGTTGACATGCCGCCCAGCGTCGCGAAATGGCCCATCAGCAGAAACATCGGCACGATGGAGAGCGAATAGCTGGAGAAGGTCGTATAGGTCTCGGATTTCAGCCGCGCGAGCGGCAGGTTGAGATTGCCTGTTACAAGATAGAGCCCGCCAAGCCCAACCAGAAACATCGCAAGGCCGATAGGCACCCGAATGAAGATCAGAAACATCAAGGCGGGAAAGGAGGCGATCCCGATTTCAAGCGCGCTCAATGTCCGCCCTCCGGCACGTCCGGCAGCAAGGATCTGCCTGTGACAAGCTCCGCGCCGCGCATGATGGCAATATAGCTGCCGACCACCGCTGCGCAGACAGCGCCCAGAAGGCTCGCCGCATAGCCCCACCAGACCGGGAATTGCAGCAGGAATGTCGTCTCTCCATAGCCCAGCTTGGACATCATCCCGTCAAACAGCTGGACCGCGATGACGATCAGGACAATTGCAAAGACACTATCGGTAACCGCGCGCAAGGCACGGTTGACCCAAGGCTTGAGCCGCGCGGTGAAGATATCGACCGATGCGTGACCCGATGTAAGCTGACACAGCGGCAGGAAGGCGAAAATTGCGAAGGCGACGCCCGCCTCGACCAGCTCAAAATCGCCATTGATCGGACCGATCCCCGCATCCAGCGCCCATTGCGCAAAGCCGGGCGCAATTTCGCTCAGGGCGCCATGCAGCAACCCGTTAAGCGCCCGACCAATCACCGAGGCGCAGACCAGCACAATGAGCAGGCTCAGCACGGCCCCTCCGGCAATCGCCATGCCGTGTGCCAGAAGGCGCATCACTTGATGGATCACTGTACCAACCTACCCCGGCCAAAACGCCCCCACATGGTGCGGGGGCTGTCTGCCTACTCGGCCATCAGGGATTTGGCCTGATCGATTAGGGCCTGACCATCAATGCCTTTCTCCGACATCTCGGCCAGCCAGGTATCGTAGATCGGCTGAGCCGCTTCGGCCCAGACCGCCGATTGCGCCTCATCAAGCGTGATGATGTTATTGCCGCGCTCAACAGCCAGCGCGCGCGCGGGCGCATCATAGTCCTGCATCACGGTCCCGGCCATGACCGAAAATTCCAGCCCGGAATTATCCATCACAACCTGCTGCAGATCCTCCGGCAGGCTGTTGAACTTGTCCTTGTTCATTACCAGCACGAAAGAGACCGTATACATCATGGGCCCCGTAAATTCGGTGTGGTTCTCGACAAGCTCGGGCACTTTCAGCGCCTTGGTCACTTCCCATGGAATGGTCGTGCCATCAACGACGCCTTTTGACAAAGCCTCCGGCACGGCGGGAACCGGCATGCCCACCGGTGTTGCGCCAAGCTGCTGCAAAAGAGCGTTGATCTGGCGCGACGCACCGCGGATCTTCATCCCGTTGAAATCGGCAGGTGCCGAGACGGGCTTGTTGGAGTGGATGACACCCGGACCATGCACCCAGCCGCCCAGAACCTTGACGTCCGAGAACTCGGACTCGGCGATCCCCCCTTCAAGCATCTTCCAGAAAGCGCCCGAGGCTGTGCCCGCATCATCGACCAGAAACGGCAGTTCAAACACTTCCGTCGAGGGGAAGCGGCCCGGCGTGTAGCCCACGACGGTCCAGGACATATCGACCACCCCGTCAATCACCTGATCCATCAGCTCGGGCGGCTTGCCGCCAAGCTGCATTGCCGCGTAGCGCGTGATCTCGATGCGGTCGCCTGACGCCGCCTCAAGCTGATCGGCCCAGACATCGATGATCTGCGACGGGATCGTGGCTTGTGCAGGCAGGAAGCTTTGCAGGTTGAAATTGAACTCTGCCGCCATCGCCGCCGAGCCAAGCCCAAGCGAGATCGCCGCGCCGCCCAGCATCGTTGTCAGTGTTCTACGTGTGATCATGGTATCAGTCCTCTCTATGCGCAGCCAGCCAAAGCCCGACAGGCGCGCCCTCCCAAATCTGGGGGACACCTTGCCCAAGATCGGCACCTGCGACAACAGGTTTCTCGGGCAAGGCTTTGTCGGGGCTCTGCCAGGCCGCGCATCGGGCTGAAGGATCGGGCCGTTCGGACTGCGCTATTCCGTGATCCGCTACCGCGCCCGGGTCTGGTGGCTCTCAACCGCTGCGTTATCGCTCAGTGAGATCATCAGCCGCCTCACGGACGAGTCCCGCGAAATCGAACAGCGCGGGGTCGAGCAGATGTGACGGGCGGGCATTCATCAGCGCACGAAACATCACCTGACGACGCCCGGGCGCATTGGCCTCCCAGCCGTCCAGGATCTGCTTGACCTGCTGGCGCTGCAACCCGTCCTGAGAACCGCACAGATCGCAGGGAATGATCGGATAGCCCATGGCCTTCGCGAAGCGGGCACAATCCTGCTCGGCCACATGGGCAAGCGGGCGGTAGACGAACAGATCGCCCTCCTCATTGACCAGCTTTGGCGGCATCGTCGCCAGCCGCCCGCCATGAAACAGGTTCATCATGAAGGTCTCGAGAATATCATCCCGGTGATGGCCAAGCACGACCGCGCTGCACCCCTCCTCACGCGCGATACGGTATAGATTGCCCCGCCGCAGCCGCGAGCACAGCGCGCAATAGGTCCGCCCCTGGGGCACTTTATCCATCACGATGGAATAGGTGTCCTGATATTCGATCCGGTGCGGCACGCCCATTTCCTCAAGGAATTTGGGCAGCACAGTTGCCGGAAACCCCGGTTGCCCCTGATCGAGATTGCACGCCAGAATATCCACCGGCAGCATGCCGCGCCATTTCAGCTCGTAGAGCGCCGCAAGCAGCGTGTAGCTGTCCTTGCCACCTGACAGACAGACCAGCCAGCGGGCATCGCGCTCAATCATTGCGTAGTTTTCCACCGCTTCGCGCACATAGCGAATGATGCGCTTGCGCAGCTTCTTGAACTCGGTCGTTTTGGGCGCTCCGGCAAAGAGCGGGTGTATGTCATCAGCATCATCAAGCATGGCTCAGACCTAGTCGTCCCGGAGGCGCCGAACAAGTTGAATCTCAAATCGGGAACCGGCGTTAATAACCCGTGATTTCAGAAGCGTGCCGCGCCAATCCCTTGTTTTGCAGTGCAATAGCGCCAGACTTAACCCCGAAGACTAACGGGGATATCAATGGCACTTTTCTTTACACGACGCAGTTTTAACAAGACCAGCAAGACCTTCACGAGCAATCCTGCAAACCATACGCGCTACATATCCCTTGACGGGGATGGGGCCTCGCGAAAGGGGTGGCGCGGCAGCATGATCCCGCGTGATCTTTGGGTGCGCGAGGTACTGGGCGCCGTGGGTTCGGGCGATCTGGCGATCTACGTGCATGGCTATAACACGCGACAATCAAGCATGCTCAAACGTCTGGCCAAGATCGAGGCCGGGCTCAAGCAGGCTGGCCACAAGGGGACGCTGATCGGATTTGACTGGCCCAGTGACGGCACGAAGCTGCGCTACAATCGCGACCTGAAGGACGCCAAGGCAACGGCTGCGGCATTGGTCTCGGACGGGGTTATCCCGCTTCTACACGCCCGGCCTGATCTGAAGATCCATCTGATCGGTCATTCCCTGGGGGCCTATCTGATCATCCGCGCCCTGTCGCGTTTTGGCGATGGGCACCGCGTCGCGGGGCGGCCCTGGAGCCTGGATCAGATCGTATTCATCTCGGCCGATGTGGATCAGGCACGGCTGGAGAAAGGCACCTCCGCTGCGCTGACGCTCAACCACCGGGCGCGGCGCGTGACCAATTACCATAACACGATGGATGAGGTGCTGTGGGGAGCGCGACTGTTTAACGGCGGCAGGCCCCGGCTGGGGCGCGCCGGTCTTCCGCGACCGCGGTTTGACAGCCATATTGACGTCTACGGGACCGAGCAGTTCCGGCGTCGGGTGCTCGGAACGCATCAGGACGATATCGCCATCACCCATAACTGGTGGTTCGACGATCCGGGCTTCTACAAAGACCTGGCCCTGACCTTTGAGGGGACCGCGACGGGCGAGATGGCCACGCGCCGTCCGACCGATCAAAGGGACTGGGCGCTTTTGACCTGAGCCCCTCCATCCCTAACGCTGCCGCAGCTTGGCCAGCACCCGGGCCCAGCCACCGGGGCTGACGATGAAAGACAGACCAAACCCGGCAGCGAACCCCACGATATCGGCGATCCAGGTGTTATCCGTGCCAAAGATCAGCGCGAAAACCAGCTGGATGCCCATCAGAAAGCCAATCAGCGTAAAGGCCTGGCGCTGGTCCTCGCCAAGCGCTGTCAGCCGCACCCAAAGCAGGAATGTATAGGCCCCGATCAACCCGTAAGCGCCGGGATAGGCGCCGATCAATGGCACATTGCTGTCAGTCAAAAAGGCGTATCCCAAGGCGCCCGCTATGGCGCTTGCGAAAAACACCGCCAGAAAGGCGAGCGGGCTGAAGACCTCGCCCACCGATTTGCCCATGGCCAGCACGATGACCACGGCAAAGGCTGCGTGCATGAAGCTGCCATGGATGAACGGATAGGTCACAAAGCGGATCATATCGGGAAGCGGGAATTGCCAGCGCCACAGCATCTCTTCCCAGATCGGGCCGAAAAACGCGTAATTGCTGAAACCGACCCAGCGCCATGAGCCCGCCTGCGCATTGCCCGCCAGACCGGCGGCCCCCAGTTGCAAGACGATCTCGACAGCCGCGATGACCATGGCAAGCCCCACCACGACAGGCGGCAGCGCGTTGAAGGGCGATTCATTGGCATTGGGGTTGTGCATGGGCACACCTCTGGTTGACCTCATCTGGGCCCATGGGTAAGCGAGGGGCCTTAAGAAATCCAGACGGAGAAATCACATGACCGACACCGCCTTCCAAAAGCGGGTGTTCTCAGGCATTCAGCCCTCGGGCGGCCTGACACTTGGCAACTACCTCGGCGCGATAAAGCGCTTTGTAGATATGCAGGGAAGTGAGTTCGAGACCATCTATTGCATGGTGGATCTGCACGCGATCACCGTCTGGCAGGACCCCAAGGATCTGGCACGAAACACGCGTGAGCTTTGCGCGGGCTTTATCGCGGCGGGCATCAATCCGGAGAAATCCATCCTGATCAATCAAAGTCAGGTGCCCGAGCATGCTCAGCTGGCATGGATTTTCAACACGGTGGCCCGGATGGGCTGGTTGAACCGCATGACGCAATTCAAGGACAAGGCTGGCAAGAACCGCGAGAATGCCAGCGTGGGCCTGTTTGCCTATCCCGCGCTCATGGCCGCCGATATCCTCATCTATCACGCCACGCATGTGCCTGTGGGCGAGGATCAGAAGCAGCATCTTGAGCTGACCCGCGATATTGCCACGAAGTTCAACCATGATTACGGCGTGGATTTCTTCCCGATTACCGAGCCGGTCATCGAGGGCGCGGCCACCCGTGTCATGTCGCTGCGCGATGGGTCCAAGAAGATGTCGAAATCCGACCCGAGCGATCAGAGCCGCATCAACATGACCGACGATGCCGATGCAATCGCTCAGAAAATCCGCAAGGCGCGCACCGATCCTGACGCGCTGCCCTCGGAGGTGGACGGGCTGAAGGACCGGCCTGAGGCGCGCAATCTGGTCAATATCTATGCCGCACTGTCTGACAGCAGTGTCGAGGCGGTGCTGCGCGATATTGGCGGCAAACAGTTCAGCGAATTCAAGCCGATGCTGGCCGAGCTTGCTGTGGATAGGTTGTCGCCCATCGCGGACGAAATGGGTCGTCTGATGCAAGACACCGCGCAGATCGACGCCATTCTCGCGCGCGGGGCTGAACGCGCCCGTGAGATCACCGCGCCGATCCTTGGGCGAACCTATGAGATCGTGGGCATGGTCCGCTAATCCGGTCTAGGGCCCCTCCAAGGCCCTGAACCAGAACCGGACCAGACACCGG
>CAYGUB010000106.1:0-8618 GCA_964352845.1 uncultured Rhodobacterales bacterium
ATCTCTGATTTCAGGCAGCGTTATGTGATTCAGGTTTTTCGCATGACGCTTTAAGATGGTTTTGTTTGGTCCAGCGCAACCTCGGGCCTCATTCCACGGTGACCGATTTCGCCAGATTTCGCGGCTGGTCGACATCGGTCCCTTTTGCAACGGCGGCATGATAGCTCAGCAATTGCGCAGGGATTGCATAAAGAATCGGCGCCAGCAGCGGGTCTACGGCAGGCATGATCAGCGTTTGCCAGACGCCATTCCCCGCTGCCTTCGCGCCCGGCCCATCTGTGATCAGCACGACCCGTCCATGGCGTGCCATGACCTCTTGCATATTTGATCTGGTCTTGTCGTAAAGCGCGTCAGTGGGGGCCATGATCACGATCGGCACATCCTTGTCGACCAGAGCGATCGGGCCATGCTTCAACTCTCCGGCGGCATAGCCTTCGGCATGTATATAGCTGATTTCCTTCAGTTTCAGCGCGCCTTCCATGGCCAGAGGGAACATCGCACCGCGTCCCAGGAACAACACATCACGGGCCACGGCGATCTTGTTGGCGGCGAATTTGATCACGGCCTCCATCGCGATGGCCTGATTGACCAGCCCGGGAAGGCTGCGGAACTTCTCCATATGCTCGGCCTCCTGTGCGGCGGTGATCTTGCCGCGCTGACGGGCGGCCAGCAGAGCCAGCGCATGCAACACCGCAAGCTGGCAGGTAAAGGCCTTTGTCGAGGCCACGCCGATCTCGATGCCCGCAAGAATAGGCAGCGCGAAATCGCTTTCCCGCGCGATGGAGCTTTCGGCGACATTGACCACCGAGATGATCTTGTCGACCTGTCCCTCGCAAAGCCGCAAGGCTTCCAGAGTATCTGCCGTCTCGCCGGACTGCGACACAAACATCGCGTAGCTGTCCTTGGACAAGGGCGGGTTGCGATAGCGAAACTCTGACGCGATATCGACATCGACCGGCAAACCGGCAAGCTGCTCGAACCAGTATTTCGCGACGCAGCAGGCATAGTGCGCCGTCCCACAAGCGATCATGGTGATCCGGCCGATCTTTGAGAAATCAATCGTTGCGCCTGGCAATTCCACCGATTTCCCGTCTTTGGAGCTATAGGCCGCGATGGCCTCGGACAGGACGAGGGGCTGTTCGGCGATCTCCTTGGCCATGAAATGCTTGTAGCCGCCTTTCTCCACCGTCAGTTGGTCAAGTGCGACGGTCTTGATGGGCCTGTTGGCGAGCCTGCCGGATTGATCGAGGATCTCCACGCCACCGCGTGTCAGGAATGCCTGGTCGCCTTCCTCAAGATAGGTGATCTGGTTTGTCATCGGCGCCAGTGCAATTGCATCCGAGCCTACAAACATCTCGCCATCCCCATAGCCTATGGCCAGCGGCGAGCCCTTGCGCGCAGCCACAATCAGGTCGTGCTCTCCCTTGAACAGAAAACACAGCGCGAAGGAGCCCTCCAACAGCGCAAGCGTCTGGCGCACCACATCTCGTGGTGCGACACCATTGTCGATGAGACGCTGGGTGAGCAGGACAATCGTTTCCGTATCGGTCTGGGTCTGCGGCTCTATCCCGTCACGCGCCAGATCTGCGCGCAGCTCTGCAAAATTCTCGATGATCCCGTTATGAACGACGGCCACATCGGCCGTCTGATGAGGATGCGCATTTGTCACCGACGGCTCGCCATGCGTCGCCCATCTGGTGTGACCGATTCCTGATTTGCCAGCCAGCGGGTCATGGACCAGCGCATCGGACAGGTTGATCAGCTTGCCCATCGCGCGCCTGCGATCAAGCGTGCCATCGCTGTTGACGGTCGCAATCCCGGCGCTGTCATAGCCACGATATTCGAGCCTCTTGAGCGCCTCCACAATAATCGGCGCGACCTCGTGTTTTCCTAAAATACCAACTATTCCACACATTTATACATCTCTCTTCTTCTTTTTGGCGCGCAGAATTTTCATCAGCTTACGCGCAAAGCCGGGCTTGTTTTCCTGTCTTGCGCGACCAATGGCCAGCGCCCCATTCGGCACGTCCTTGGTCACGGTTGTCCCTGTTGCGGTCATCGCCTCATCGCCCACGGTGACCGGGGCCACCAGAAGCGTATTCGAGCCGATAAACGTATCCGCGCCGATCACCGTGCGGTGTTTCATGATGCCATCATGGTTGCATGTAATCGTGCCCGCGCCGATATTGCTGCGCGCGCCGACCTGCGTATCCCCGATATAGGAGAGGTGATTGACCTTGGCGCCTGGTGCGATCACGGCATTCTTGATCTCCACGAAATTGCCGACCCGTGTATCCTCCGACAGCTCCGTACCGGGGCGCAGGCGCGCGAAGGGGCCGATCACGGCACCTTGGGCGACATGGCAGCCCTCCAGATGACAAAAGGCGCGGATATTGGCACCCGACTCGACGGTGACATCGGGGCCGAACACGACCTGAGGCCCGATCTGCGCATCGCGGCCGATCTGCGTGTCGAAGGCGAAATATGTGGTTTCGGGCTGTGCGAGGCTCACCCCGTTCTCCAAAGCCTCCGCCCGCGCGCGGGTCTGGAAGATCTGCTCTGCCGCGGCGAGCTCTGCGCGGGTGTTGATCCCCAGCGTCTCCGCCTCATCGCAAGTCACCACGGCGGTACTGCGCCCGGCTGCGCGGGCCAGCCCGATGATATCGGTCAGGTAATATTCGCCCGCCGCATTGTCATTGCCGACTTGCGCCAGCAGATCAAACAATAATCCGCTTTCTGCACATAAAACGCCTGAATTACAGAGCGTTATCTCCAGTTCTGCAGGCGTGGCATCCTTGGCTTCAACGATCCGCTCAAGCCTGTCGCCTGACACAACCAGCCTGCCATAGCGGCCGGGATCTGCCGCATCAAAGCCGAGCACCGTGACATCGGCGGGGCTGGCCTGCATCCGGGCAAGCGTTTCGGCCGAGATAAACGGCGTGTCGCCATAAAGCACAACGACCTTACCGGAAAACCCCTCAAGCATAGCGCGCGCGCACTCCACCGCATGGGCGGTGCCCAACTGCTCAGTCTGGCGCACCGCGCGGGCGGCAGCGCCGATTGCGTCCTCGACCAACTCCGCGCCGTGGCCTGTAACCACAACGATCTCCTTGGGCTCAAGCGTTTGGGCTGCGCGCAACACATGGGACAACAGGGGCGCTGCAGCGATCTTGTGCAGCACTTTCGGCAGGCCGGAATTCATCCGGCTTCCCTGGCCCGCGGCCAGAATGACACATGCGGTTCTCATGGCTTTCCCTTACTTCGCGTTCGTTCTATCGCTATGGGCCAGCGGCGCAAGGCCAGGGTTCTCAATTCACGTTTCGCCGCATTACAGAAAGGTTGCATAGCACGATGCGCGTCATTGTATTCGATCTCGACGGAACGCTGGCCGATACCAGCGGCGATCTGCTGGCTGCGGCCAATCACTGTTTCCGCGCGCTTGGCCATGGCGATGTGCTGGATGGCGCGCGTGATGCGGGCACGGCGCTGCGCGGCGGGCGCGCCATGCTGAGGGCAGGTTTTGAGCGTCTGGGTCTCTCCTACACAGCGCGCGATATCGACGCGCAATATCCCGAACTCCTGAAAGCCTATGACAGGGCGATCGACCATCACACAGTGCTCTATGATGGTGTCGAGCAGGCGGTGGCGCGCATCCGGTCGCGCGGGGATCGCGCGGTGATCTGCACCAATAAGCCCGAGGCGCTGGCCGAGAAGCTGATGCAAAGCCTTGGCTTCCGCGCGCCCTTCGATGCGCTGATCGGCGCAGATACGCTGCCAGTGCGCAAACCCGATCCGACACCCTACAGGCGCGCGGTGGAGCTTGCCGGCGGGCAGGTGGCGCGCTCGCTTATGATCGGCGACACGCTGACCGATCACAACACCGCCCGCGCCGCAGATGTCCCGAGCGTTCTGGTCACCTTCGGGCCCGGTGGCGGGGATATGGCCAGCCTCAAGCCCGATGCGTTGCTGGGGCATTATGACGATCTGGATGCGACAATAGAACGGCTCCTGGGCTAATTCTGCCCGTTGACCTTGTGATCCGCGGGGCGCAGGATCGTGGCGTCATTCCATATCCGATGGGTCCCTGTGCATGTCCGACGATTTAAACGAATGCTTTACCGGCAGCTTCACCCAGCAAGAATCCATGCCGCAGGCCAGCATCACTGCCGCGCTTGAGGTGCTTAACCATGGCCGCTTGCACCGCTACAATCTGGCCGCCGGTGAACTGGGGGAGGCAGCCCTGCTTGAACAGGAATTCGCCGCTTTGACCGGAGCCAGATATGCGCTGGCCGTGACCTCGGGCGGCTATGCGATTGGCTGCGCGCTGCGTGCAATCGGCGTGGGGGCAGGCGATGCGGTTCTGTCCAACGGGTTTACGCTGGCCCCCGTGCCCGGTGCGATTGCATCAGTCGGCGCGGAGCCGGTCTTTGTCGATATCACCGATAACCTGACAATTGATCTGGACGATCTGGCCGCAAAGATCGACAGCAGCACGGCCCGCGTTCTGCTTTTGTCGCATATGCGCGGACATCTATGCGACATGGATGCGCTGATGGCGATTTGCAACGCCGCACAGATCACCGTCATCGAGGATTGCGCCCATACGATGGGGGCCAGCTATAACGGCGTGCCCTCCGGCCAGCACGGGTTCATCGGCTGTTATTCGACCCAGACCTACAAACATATCAATTCCGGCGAGGGCGGCTTTCTGACCTGCAATGATGCGCAGACCATGGCGCGCGCCATCGTTTTGTCGGGCTCCTACATGCTTTATGAGCGTCACGGCGCGGCGCCGCCGCCCGAGGCGTTCGAACAGATCAAATGGGTCACGCCCAATATCTCGGGCCGGATGGACAACCTGCGCGCGGCGATCCTGCGCCCGCAACTGTCCATGCTGGACGCGCAGGCAAGAAAATGGAACGCCCGCTATGCGGCGCTCGAGACTGCGTTGACGGGCACCCCCGGGATCACGCTGATTGCGCGCGATCCCAAAGGGTCCTTTGTCGGCTCGTCATTCCAGTTTCGATTGCCTGAGGCGCGCGCGGGGGAAATCGAGGATTTCACCGCCCGCTGCGCGGCGCGTGGTGTTGAGCTGAAGTGGTTCGGAGCGCCGGAGCCCAAGGCCTTCACTTCGCGCTATGACAGTTGGCGCTACGCGCGTGCGCAACGCCTTCCGCATACGGACAGGATTCTGGCGGGTCTCATAGATATGCGTCTGCCTTTGACCTTCTCCATTGACGATTGCACCACGCTGGGGCGGATCATTGTCCAGGAAGTCGGCAAGATGACCGATCGGGTTGCGTTGACCGGGTAGGCCAGGCGAATAGGGCCCCGGCAATTCACGCGCTTCCAGGGGCCGTCTGGAGATATGGGCCAGCGTATAGACCCGGTTATGTTCCTCGACGACCCGTTTGAGATCGCCCGGAGCATACGTATGAGGCTCACTCAGGCCAAGTGCATGGGCACATAGTTTTGAGCAAAACCAGCGCGACGCGCCATGTCTGCGCAAATTGATGAACTGGGTCATCAACAGACCCCAGTAATCATATCCCTGTCCCAGAAACCGGGTTGCGGTCTCCCAGGTATTGGCCGGTGCCCAGGGGACGGGAACAAAATCCCACCCCTCCTGTGGAAATGTGATTTGTTTCACGCGCACACCGCCGTCTTTTCCGACGGCCGTGACGCAATCATACGGTGTTCCGAAAGATGGCGGTTTGTCACTTACTAACAGTTCACAATGTGAAAATTCTGAGCGGGTAATCCACTGCACAAGTGTATCGCTCAATAACCGACCTTCTCCCCTGTAGAAGGCTAGATATATCATTTTTGTTTTCGTTTCCCAGGTTCTTGCGTGTCAAAACTTTGGCACAACGCGGACTTAGTGCAAGCGATTGTTCTGGACAGTCAAGTGTTTCGACTCTATTTTTGAACGTACGTTCAGTTAATTGGGAGTGATCTATGTTCGCGGCCTCAATGCGCTTTGATCTTGGTGATGACGTGGTTGCGCTACAAGACATGGTGCACCGATGGGCGCAGGACCGTGTCAAACCGCGCGCTGCCGAGATCGACAGCTCGAACGCTTTTCCCAGTGAATTGTGGCGAGAAATGGGCGAGCTGGGCCTGCTGGGCATCACCGTCGAAGAGCAATATGGCGGGGCAGGGATGAGCTATTTGGCGCATGTCATAGCGGTGGAAGAGATCGCGCGAGCCTCGGCCTCCGTGTCGCTGTCCTACGGGGCGCATTCAAATCTGTGTGTGAACCAGATCAAGCTCAACGGCACGCAGGCGCAGAAACAAAAATACCTCCCCAAGCTGATCACGGGCGAACATGTGGGCGCCTTGGCCATGTCAGAGGCAGGCGCAGGGTCTGATGTGGTGTCGATGAAGCTCAGGGCCGAAAAGCGCAATGATCATTACCGCCTGAACGGCACAAAATACTGGATCACCAACGGACCCGATGCCTCGACGCTGGTGGTTTACGCCAAAACCGACCCTGATGCGGGCTCGAAAGGCATCACCGCCTTCGTGATCGAGCGCGAGATGACAGGTTTCTCCACCAGCGCGCATTTCGACAAGCTGGGCATGCGCGGCTCGAACACGGCAGAGCTTGTTTTCGACGATGTAGAGGTCCCGTTTGAAAATGTGCTGGGCGAGGAGGGGCGCGGCGTGCAGGTGCTGATGTCCGGTCTCGACTATGAGCGGGTCGTGCTTGCAGGCATCGGCACCGGGATCATGGCCGCCTGCCTCGATGAGGTCATGCCCTATCTCGCGGAGCGCAAGCAATTCGGCAAAGCGATCGGGGATTTCCAGCTGATGCAGGGCAAAATCGCCGATATGTATACCGCGATGAATTCCGCGCGGGCCTATGTCTATGCGGCGGCCCGGGCCTGTGACCGGGGGGAAGTCACCCGGCATGACGCTGCGGCATGCGTCCTTTATGCCTCCGAGGAGGCGATGAAACAGGCCCATCAGGCGGTTCAGGCCATGGGTGGGTCGGGCTTTATGAATGACAGCGCCGTCGCCCGACTGTTCCGGGATGCCAAGCTGATGGAGATCGGCGCCGGCACCTCCGAGATCCGCCGCATGCTGATCGGCCGCGAATTGATGGGGGCGATGCGGTGAGCCGGGAGATACCTCAAAGATGCAAGATCGGGACTGGATGCGCGCCATGGCATCCCTGAGCGGCCCACAGCTTGCCTCTGTCGTGCTGGTGGTGCTGCTCGCGGTTGCGGCGGGTCTTTTCTATCAGCGGGCAACGCTGACACTGACCGAGACCGAGATCATTGAAAGCTATGCTGCGCACTATCTCGAGGCCAACCCACAGGGTCAGCTGACCCATTGCCGGGCCCGGGCAGGCCTTGGCGGGGGCGTGCGCATGATCGTTATTTGCGGGCCCGAGCCATTTGAGGCATCACAACATTACGAATATCACGTCGGCCCGCTGGGCGGATTGATTATGCAACACGGGCCCCGCGACTGGGCCGCGCGAGCCCCTGTCGCGGGGCGCGAGAAGATATGAACGGACATTTCATGACAAAACAGATCATCGCCGCAGCGCTCTTGCTTGCCACAGCGCTCGCCACCCTTCCCGGCATCGCCCAGCAGGTAGCCCAGACGGATGCCGAAACGGAAGCCGAGAGCGTGCCGGAAGACCAGATCCTCGTGCTCGCCTGTCTTGAGAATATCGAGCAGTCGACCACCTGGGGGCAATGTCTCAACCTGATGTTCCAGCCCTGCGCCCAACAGGAAGTCGGCTCGGATGGCCATGCAAACTGCCTGAGATCGGAGCGGACCCGTTGGCGCGCGACCATGGAAAACCTGCAAGAGCAGGTGTTTGACGTCATCACTGTCTCCGGCGGCTCTGAGCTCGCGGGGGTGATGGGTCAATGGACGGGCTATGTCGCGCAGAAATGCCAGGAGGTCGCCGCCACACGGGCCGAGACCGGTCCAGAATCGGCAAGGCTGGGCTGCGAGATCACCGAATTTGTGGGGCTGACCGGCGAGTTTGCCGCCTGCCTTGAGGGCCGCTCAAACGCGCCCTATTGCCAGTACAAGGCGCAATGATGCGGGGCGGCATGCTCGGGACTGTTATCGGAGCAGGACATGGGCTGCCACGGGGCAGCAAGCGATGAAACTGGTCTCCAGCATCGCGCCGGGCTCGGCCGAATTTCAGCAAAACCGCGACACAAATCTTGCCGCGCTCGATCTTGTCAGGGAGGCCGCGCGTCTGGCGTCGCTTGGTGGGGGCGAGGGCCCGCGCGCGCGGCATGTCGGGCGTGGCAAGATGCTTCCACGTGATCGGGTCGGCGCCCTTCTTGATCCGGGCGCACCCTTTCTTGAGGTCGGCGCCACGGCGGCGCATGGGCTTTACGACGGTGCTGCACCCGGGGCCGGGCTTGTGGCGGGCGTGGGGCAGGTGCAGGGCCAGGACGTGATGGTGCTGTGCAATGATGCGACCGTGAAGGGCGGCACCTACTATCCGATGACGGTCAAAAAGCACCTCCGGGCGCAGGAGATCGCGCAGGAATGTCATCTGCCCTGCATCTATCTGGTCGATAGCGGAGGCGCGAACCTGCCCAATCAGGACGAGGTCTTCCCCGACCGCGACCATTTCGGGC
>CAYGUB010000107.1:0-8562 GCA_964352845.1 uncultured Rhodobacterales bacterium
GATCATAGAACTGGGCGGAATAGCTGCGGGCGATCTGCGCACTGTCGCGCAGCTCCAGCAGGCGCAGCGCACATAGAACCGCACCCGTGGCATCCTCGATCAACACATGGCGGCAGCGCGCGTCAAATGCGTCACCATCAGATGCACGCCCGGCCCGAAACGCCCGCGCCCGCAGCGCCAGTATGCGGTCCATATCCGCACCCGGTCGCGCAAACCGCGCGGCAAGGCGCCGGTTTTGCAGCGCCGGCGCTATCACATCAATCTGAGCCACTATTGGACGCTCCGCATGTTGAACCTATCTGCCTATCAGACGCAGAATGCATCGGGCGTGTCAAAACCTGTGGCACGCATGCTATCTGCAAATCAGGCGAGAGGGCGAAACGGAATGGATAAAGTGATCAAATCGGACGCAGAGTGGCGTGAGCAGCTGAGCGATCTTGAATATAAAGTGCTGCGCAAACACGGCACGGAGCGCGCCTTCACCAATGAGGATTTCCCCAAAGCGCCCGGCACCTTCCTGTGCAAAGGCTGCGGCGCGCCACTATTCGAGACCGGGACCAAATTCGACAGCGGCACCGGCTGGCCGTCATTCTATGCACCCATCGACAATGAAATGGTGGGGGAGAGCGTGGACAACAGCTGGTTTATGAAACGCACGGAAGTTCATTGCAACCGCTGCGACGGGCATCTGGGCCATGTCTTCCCCGACGGACCACAACCCACAGGCCTGCGCTACTGCATCAACGGCGTGTCACTGCAGTTTGAGCCCGAAAGCTAGCCTTTGAGCCGCGGATACGTAGCGCATCACATGCCGGGACCAAACACCTAACCCGTCAAGGGTCATCGCCCCGGTGGGCAACCTTGAGACGGAACGCGTGGCAACGGGCACGGCCGAACGTCAGCAAGCCCTAGTTGCCCAGCGCCTCGTCCAGGTTGATGCGGCCGAAGTTTCGGATGACCTGGCGAATGAATGTCGTGTCGCGCACGGTGGTATCCGTGATGCGGCGCGACAGCGTGACGACCCGGCCATCCTCCAGACCGAAGCGTTCGATATTGCTGACGGTCTCATCCTCGTTGAAGGTGATCGCCACAAGCTCTCGGTTGATCTCTTCGGGTTTGCGCAGCCCGTAATGACGCACCTTGGAGCCCACGTAATACCACGCGCCGTCCTGCAGCACGCCTGAGGTCGCAGGCTTGCCCACCACCTCCTCGACCGAGCCGCGGGTATCGACGCCGGGGATGATTTCCAGAAGCTGGGCTTCCGTGGGCGCATAGCCGTGATTGCGGATGATCTCGGCGCAGCCCGATAGCGACAGCGCCGCCACGACAAAGACAAACGTCGCAAGCCGCTTTGCGCTTTTGCGCTGTCCACCTTGCATGCTTGCCCTCGTCACTTGCTCTTTGCTTGCCTACCGGCTTACAGAAGGTCACCGGAGGGATCAAGAAAGACCTCATATGAGCAAAGATCACATCATAACACTTGCCCGTTTGCCGCAGGACACAAAAACCGCCTTCTCCTTCGTGCCCGGCGCCGCCGAGCGGGCCGAGATGGCCGCAAGCCTCGACCTGCTCAAACTGCCGAAACTCACCTTCGCGGGCCATATCAGCGCGCTGGGGGCGCGGGACTGGCAGTTGCAGGCCCATCTTGGCGCGACGGTCAGTCAGGCCTGTGTTGTCACGCTTGAGCCTGTCACCACAAGGATCGAGCAGGACGCAACGCGGCAGTATCTCGCCGACTGGCAGGAGCCCGAGGAAAGCGAGGTCGAGATGCCCGAGGATGACACGGCCGAACCGATGCCAGCCGCGCTTGACCTCAAGGCGCTGGCCACAGAGGTGCTGGCGCTCGCCCTGCCCGATTTCCCCAAAGCGCAGGGCGCGACCTTCGAGGGGCTCGACGTGACAGCACCCGGCAGCGAGGCGCTGACCGACGAGACGTCCAAACCCTTCGCAGCCCTCGCCGGGCTGAAAGAAAAGCTGGAAAAGGGCGAGTAAAACCGGCTACGCCTTTGCGCGATTGCTGCTAGGATGCGGCGGAATATTGGTTTGCGGGATTTGATCGGTGGCGGATTTACTTGGCTTACTGGGGATATGGGGCACGGTCTTTGGCGTAATCTTCGGCGTTCTCGTCGGGTTTTTCGCATTGATATCCAAAAGCGAGCCCTCCCGCGCCAGAGTGATCCGCTATCTGGAAGAAGACACCGCCGCAAATAAATATCGCGGCTGGCTGACGAACTGGCTGGACAAGGTCGACAAATGGCTCTCAGCCCCGGAAATTGAGCGAGGGGCCAGCGAAACGTCAAAAATGCGGGCATGGAGCCTTGGGCTTCTGGGCGTCGTGTTGATATCCGCCCTCGCCTATCCGATTTTAAGCCTGCTTACACAATGGATCATCACCGGGGACGGCACGGTAGGAAACGTACCGGTCTTGCCACCGGAAGGAAACGACCCGCTGCGCTACGGCATCGGTGCTGCATTTCTGGGCTCCCTTGGCTTGACAATCTTCGCGCAGTTTCGCTTGTCAGGATGGCCGCGCCTGGTGTTGCAACTCGGCGCGGCCATCCTGTTGTTCGCAGTCGTAGGCGCAGGCGCATTCGCAGGCGCAGTCGCAGTCGCAGTCGCAGTCGCAGTCGCATTCGCAGTCGCAGTCATAATTGAGTGGCTGAGCGAAAGAGCTCGCCTTCCTGTCTGGCCGTTACTTTTGTGGACGACGCTCGCGGTGATTGGCACCTGCCTGTTCATCAAGATCACGCCCGGTTACACAGAGGCGGAGGCGAGCCTAATTCTGTTTGTCTCAGTCCTGCCCCTGCTCAACGGCCTCACCGATTTCGCCTCTCTCGGGGCGACGCGGTATTTTCTGCGGCAAGGCCTGGCGGGCAATATGGTGGTGAGCGGGATCAAGGATCTCTGCGCGGGGCTGGTGATCTTCTTTGGCCTGGGCTTCGCGATCATTGCCTATATCCACTGGGTCCGGCCTCAGAACGACGTGCCGCTGATCGCGCTTGATGCGATGTTTGACGGGTTGCGAAACCGGCCCGGCGATTACTGGTGGCTGTTTCTCATGATGTTCTCGACTCTGCTGCCGACGGTCCTGCATTTCGTCCTGTGGCTGTTTGCAGGGTTCACGCTGCTGGGCGGGGGCATACGGCGCTGACTTGCGCAAGGGATCGAGCTGGGGGGCGAAGGTGATGCCCATCCCGACTGGATCGCGCGGTCAGTTTTGTGCCTGTTTCTGGCCGCAGCACTCTGGGTGCCGCTGTTCATCCTGATCAAAGGGAGGGCGCTCGCCCCGGGGCTGGTGCAAGGCGTGATCGGCGTATTCGAGTGGTTCGCGCTGGCCATAGGGGCGATCCCTGCAGGCGCGATCATCTGAGCGGGGTCAGATGTGCCAGAATCTCCTTGCCAAATATACGAATCTGCGTATGTTCCGCGGCTCGGACGATGGTTGAGGCTGGACGCGCGCGACAACACGCGCTAGACGCCCGCTAACCGTCGCATCAGACAAGATTTAACCGGGCTTTCGCCCCCGCAGACATGATAGGTTGAGACATGGCCGTCCAGCAGAATAAAGTCACTCGCTCACGTCGCAACAATCGTCGCTCTCATGACGCTCTTGTGGCCGATAATCCCAACGAATGCACCAATTGCGGCGAACTGAAGCGTCCGCATCACGTATGTGCCGTCTGTGGCCATTATGCGGATCGCGAAGTCGTTGTCTCGGGTGATGAAGTCGATCTGGACGAAGTCGACGCATAAGCCTAGTCTCGTCGCATAAGCTAAGCGACGTTATTGCAGGCAGGCGCGTGGGCCAAACCCAAACCATCCTTTCGATAGACGCCATGGGCGGCGATTTAGGGCCGTCTGTTATCGTGGCCGGCATGGCCGATGCCGCCGCCAAGAATGATGAGCTTGATTTCATTTTGCACGGCCCCGAAGCCGAGCTGAGCAAGCTGGTCGCCAAACGCAAACTTCAGGATCGGGTCGAAATCCGCGATGCATCGGGCATCGTGTCGATGGATGCCAAACCCAGCCATGTCATGCGTAACGGCAAGGACACCTCGATGTGGTCGGCCGTTGAGGCGGTGCGCAAGGGCGATGCGACCGTGTGCATCAGTTGCGGCAATACCGGCGCGCTGATGGCCGTCTCCATGATCCGGCTGCGCAAGGTGGACGGTGTGAACCGCCCCGCCATCGCCTGTCTGTGGCCGTCCGACAACCCGTCAGGCTTTAACGTCATGCTCGATGTGGGTGCCGATATCCGGGCCGATGAGGATGATCTGCTGCAATATGCGCTGATGGGCATGTCCTACGCGCGCAACGGGTTCGAGATCACTCGCCCGCGCGTCGGGCTTTTGAATGTGGGCACAGAGGAGCATAAGGGCCGGGCCGAGCTGAAGGCCGCCCATGATCTGATTGCCGAGGCCGCATCGCGCAATGATTTCGAATTTGTGGGCTTTATTGAGGGCGGCGATATCCCCTCCGACAAGGTGGATGTGATCGTCACGGATGGGTTTACCGGCAATGTCGCGCTGAAGACGGCGGAGGGGACGGCCAATCTGATCTCTGAGCGGCTGCGCGCAGCGTTCAAATATACCCCTTTGTCACGGATCGCGGCACTTTTGGCCTATCCGTCGCTCAGGCGTCTGAGCAAACGGATTGATCCACGCCGGGTCAATGGCGGGGTTTTTCTGGGCCTCAACGGGACGGTCGTCAAATCACATGGCGCAGCGGATGCCACGGGCGTCTCGGCTGCGATCAAACTGGCCTTTACCCTTGCGCAATCAGGGTTCAGCGAAAAGCTGGCCGCGCGGGTTGCGTCGGCTGGCACTGCGGGTCAAACTGCCGCCGGGGACGGGATGGATGTGCAATCTGCAGGGGACGCGGTGAATTCATGACAGTCAGAGCGGTCCTGCGGGGCATCGGACATTATCTGCCTGCGCGGGTCGTCGAAAATGCTGAGTTCGAGAATTGGGTCGAGACATCCGATGAATGGATCAAGAGCCGCTCAGGGATCGAGCGGCGGCATTTCGCGGCAGAAGGCGAGACGACATCGCAGCTTGCCACCAATGCGGCGGGAGCTGCACTGGCCGATGCCGGGCTTGAGCCGTCAGACATCGACGCAATCATTGTGGCGACCTCAACACCTGACAACACGTTCCCCTCGGTGGCCACAATGGTGCAGGGCAATCTGGGGCTGACCACGGGCTTTGCCTTTGACGTTCAGGCGGTCTGCGCGGGGTTTGTCTATGCGATGGCCAATGCCAATGCGCTGATCGTTGCCGGGCAAGCCAGACGCGTGCTGGTGATCGGGTCCGAGACATTCTCGCGGATCATGAACTGGGAGGATCGCACGACCTGTGTTCTCTTCGGCGACGGGGCCGGTGCCGTGATCCTTGAGGCGCAAGACGGGGCGGGTGAAAATACGGATGCAGGGATCCTCGCGATCGATTTGAACTCTGACGGATCCTACCGCGATCTGCTCTATGTTGATGGCGGCGTCTCGTCGACCGGGACGACCGGCGTGCTGGTCATGCAGGGCAAGGAAGTGTTCCGCCACGCGGTCGAAAAGCTGGCCCAGACCGCCGAGACGGCGCTGGAACGCGCGGGGCTCTCGGCTCAGGATGTGGACTGGGTTGTGCCGCATCAGGCCAATCTGCGGATCATCACAAAGACCGCCCAGAAGATGGGTCTGCCGATGGAGAAGGTGATCCAGACCGTCCAGGATCACGGCAATACCTCGGCGGCATCGATTCCCCTCGCGCTGTCAGTGGCGCATCAAACCGGCAAGTTTACGCAAGGGGACCTTCTGGTCATGGAGGCAATCGGCGGCGGACTGGCCTGGGGAGCGGTGGTTTTACGCCTGTGAGCGGCTTAATTCGCACCTAAACCACTCTCGGCAACCCCTTGATATTGACTCGTAAAATGCCTGACACGTATCGTCATGCGAAAATAGGGGGGGACACGATGCCATCAAAGACACTCACACGCATGGACCTGAGCGAAGCGGTGTTTCGCGAAGTCGGCCTGTCGCGAAACGAATCTGCGGATCTGGTCGAATCTGTGCTCAAACACATGTCGGATGCGCTGGTCGCGGGCGAGAATGTGAAGATCTCATCTTTCGGCACATTCAGCGTGCGCGAGAAATCCGCCCGGATCGGGCGCAATCCAAAAACCGGCGAGGAAGTGCCCATTCATCCAAGGCGCGTGCTGACATTCCGGCCGTCGCATCTGATGAAAGAACGGGTCGCGAACGGCAACAAATCCTGACGGGTGCACCCATATTGCACCTTGATCTAAGAGGCTGAGCAGATGGCCAAAAAGGCGCGTGAAGCGTTTCGAACGATTAGTGAAGTGGCGGACTGGCTGGATGTACCAGCCCATGTGCTGCGCTTTTGGGAGAGCAAGTTTCAGCAGATAAAGCCGGTCAAGCGCGCCGGTGGGCGACGCTATTACCGGCCGAATGACATGCTGCTTATCGGCGGGATCAAGGCGCTTTTGCATGATGACGGGCTGACCATTCGGGGCGTTCAGAAAATCCTGAAGGAAGAGGGCGTCAAACATGTGGCCAGCTTCTCGCAGGATATTGATGCCCCAGCCGATGCAGATGCTGCCCAGACCCGGGCCGATGAGCGCGCGCGCCGCAAGCAGATGGGCGAGGATATCCGTCGCCGCAAACCGGGGATCACCCCGCAGAACCGCGATGAGATCGAGGATGCGGAACTGGCCGAAGATCCGCCTGCACCGGATGCGCCGCCTGAACCTTCTGCTGCGCCAGCACCTGACGAAAGCGAGGCGCAGACCCCCGACCTGTTTGGGGGCGATAATGTCGTACCAATCGCAGCCGAGCCCGCCAAAGAGCCGGATCCCGCGCCTGACCCCGCGCCACAAGAGGAGCCGGAGGAGCGGCCATCGCTGGCCTCGGTAACGTATGATATTCCGCTGACAACCCGCTCGACCCCGCGCGCGCGGCCAAAAGGGCCTATCCAGACAGAGCCGCCCGAAGCGCCGCAAACCAAAGAGATCCCCGCTGACCCCGATGATGCAGAGATCACCCTGACAGAGGCGCAGCGCAGGCGGCTTGAGACCATCGCTGCCCTGCGGGCTGTCCCGCGCGAGGAGCATATGCTGGAGGATGCCGATCTTCTGGGTCCGCGCCGACGTCTGATCGAGCTGCGCAATCGTCTTGCTGCCGCCCTGTCCTGACCTATGCTGCGGCAGCGCGCGCACAGCCCCTTGCCCCCGCTCGCAAAACCGGTATGAAGGGGCAATCGTCGGGCTATGGCGCAGCCTGGTAGCGCGTCCGTCTGGGGGACGGAAGGTCGCAGGTTCGAGTCCTGCTAGCCCGACCATTCATAAAACGCCCGGGGTGCTCTGGCCTCCGGGCGTTTTACGTCTGACAGGTGCCGGCATGCCCGGCGCGAACAGGGGAAGGTGGCTTTGATGCAAGGTGTTCTCGCCAGCCAGCAAATCCGGGAAATGATCGAAAAGGGCCTGATCTGGTCGCAACCCGAGATCATGGATGTCCAGATCCAGCCCGCCTCGCTTGATCTGCGGCTGGGCGGCTCTGCCACGCGGGTGCGCGCCTCTTTCCTGCCCGGGCCCGCGCGGCGTGTTGAGGACCGCGTGAAGGATTTCGCCATGCACGAGGTCGATCTGAGCAACGGCGCGGTGCTTGAGAAGGGCTGCGTCTATCTTGTGCCACTTATGGAAGGGCTCACCCTGCCCGATAGCGTGCAGGCGGTGTGCAATGCCAAAAGCTCCACCGGACGGCTGGATCTGCTGACGCGCGTGATCACTGATGAGGGCGTGGAATTCGACCGGATCGAGCCCGGCTATTCCGGCAGGCTCTACGCAGAGATCTGCCCCCGCTCTTTCTCGGTTCTTGTGCGACCGGGGATGCGTCTCAACCAGATCCGCTTTCGGATGGGCCAGACCATCCTGTCCGACGCAGCGCTGGAGCGCCTGCACGCAGAGCAGACTCTGGTCTCGGGTCCTGCCCATATTGATCAGGGCCTTGGCTTTTCGGTTGATCTGGAGCCTGCCGAGGGCAGTCTGATCGGCTACCGCGCCAAACCACATACAGGCGTGATCGATCTGGACAATCTGGGCTATTATGACCCGCAGGACTACTGGGAAGAGCTGCACGCAAAGCGCCGCCATATCATCCTTGATCCCGGTGCCTTCTATATCCTTGTCAGCCGGGAGGCGGTGCATATCCCGCCCAATTACGCAGCCGAAATGGCCCCCTATCTGGCCATGGTCGGAGAGTTCCGGGTGCATTACGCCGGATTTTTTGATCCCGGTTTCGGCAATCCATCCTCGGGCGGGACGGGCTCACGCGGGGTGCTGGAGGTGCGCTGCCATGAGGCCCCTTTCGTGCTGGAGCATGGTCAGATCGTCGGGCGGCTTGTCTATGAAGAAATGGCCGCGACCCCCGATCAGCTTTACGGTGCCGGGATCGCGTCCAATTATCAGGGTCAGGGCCTCAAGCTCAGCAAGCATTTCAAGGCTTAAAGCGTCCCGCCAAAAACCTGAATCGGGGGATTCCCCTTAAGCTTGATCTGT
>CAYGUB010000108.1:0-8561 GCA_964352845.1 uncultured Rhodobacterales bacterium
ATCACGGTGCCACCGCAGCCCGGGCCTGCCTGCGCGCGGCCAGCATCCCGTGTTTAGGCGCAAACAGGAAGGCCGCGAGGAAGAGCAGGGTTTGCAATGTCACGATGATCCCGCCCGTCGCACCATCAAGGAAGAAGCTGATATAGGCCCCGGCAAAACTGGAAAATGCCCCGATACAGATGCTCAGCACCAGCAGACGCGGGAACCGGTCGGTCAGCAGATAGGCCGTCGCGCCGGGGGTGACGACCATTGCGATGACCAGAAACGCACCTACGGTTTGCAAGGCCGCCACACAGCTGGCCGAGAGCAGCGTAAAGAAGATCAGCCGCAAGGCCCTGGTGTTCAACCCGATGGACCGCGCGTGGTTTTCATCAAAGAACGTGACCAGAAGATCTTTCCATTTTGCGCTCAGCACGACAAGCGATACGATGCCGATGATAGCGAGCTGAAGCGTGTCGGACGGCGTGATCGCAAGGATATTGCCCAGAATGATCGTCTGCACGTCAATCGGCGTGGGCGAGATCGAGACCATAAACAGCCCGAGGCCAAAAAAGGATGTAAAGATCAATCCGATTACAGCGTCGGGCTTCAGCCCCGTCCGCTCGTTGAGAAAGAGCATCGCGCCAGCCGCAAGACCACCTGCGAAGAATGCGCCAACCGCGAAGGGCAGACCGATCATATACGCCGCCGCGACGCCCGGCACGATGGAATGGGACAGCGCGTCGCCAATCAGCGACCAGCCCTTGAGCATCAGAAAGGCCGACAGAAAGGCGCAGACCCCACCCACCAGCGCGCTGACCCACATCGCGTTGATCATGTAGCCATAGCCAAAGGGCAGCAGAAGGGTCTCCATCACTTGCCGCCCTTGGCGCGTTGGTGCTTGCCGTCATAGGTCACGAAGGGCCGCTCATCATCCGTCATGATCGAGACTTTGCGCGCGTCGTCATCATCATGCAGATCGGCCCCGGCAATCACGACATGGCGCAAGACGCCGCCGAATGCCTGCTCGAGGTTGTCATGGGTAAAGGTCGTCTCGGTCGGGCCAAAATTCAGCACGGTGCCCTTGACCAGCACGACCCGGTCGCAAAATTCTGGGACGGAGCCCAGATTATGGGTTGAGACCAGCATAACCCGGCCTTCGTCGCGCAGCTCTCCCAGCAGTTTGACAATGGCCTCCTCGGTCTGGACATCGACGCCCGTGAAGGGCTCGTCCAGCAAGATCACCTTGCCATCCTGCGCCAGCGCGCGGGCCAGAAAGACACGTTTGCGCTGCCCGCCGGACAGCTCTCCGATCTGGCGGCGGCGATATTCGCTCATGGAGACGCGCGCGAGCGCGTCACTGACGGCCTGCTCGTCAGCGGCACCGGCGCGGCGGAAAAAGCCCATATGCGCATACCGACCCATCATCACGACATCCTCGACAAGTACCGGAAAGCTCCAGTCCACCTCCTCGGCCTGCGGGACGTAAGCCACGAGATTGGCCGCAAGCGCGTCAGGCACGGATTTCCCGAGGATTGAGATCTCCCCCCTGGCGAGCGGTACAAACCCCATGATCGCCTTGAATAAGGTGGACTTCCCGGCGCCATTGACGCCCACCAGCCCGGTGATCGTGCCCGTGGGGATCTCGAAACTGGCATCGCGCAGGGCGGTATGACCATTGCGATAGGTGACCGTCACATTGCGGGCAGCGAGCCCGGTCATTGCGCCAAAAGCCCGTCAACCACAGTCTGGGAGGTCACACGCAGCAGGTCGAGATAGGTGGGCACCGGACCGTCCGCCTCGCTGAGACTGTCGACATAGAGCACACCGCCATAGCGCGCGCCCGTCTCGCGCGCGACCTGCTCGGCCGGGTCGGTGTTCACCGTGCTTTCGCAAAACACGGTCGGGATATCATTGGCACGCACCCCGTCAATGACCTGCCGGACCTGTTGCGGCGTGCCCTGGCTGTCAGCATTGATCGGCCACAGATAGAGCTCCCGCAGCCCGAAATCCCGCGCCAAATAGCTAAACGCCCCTTCGCAGGTAACAAGCCAGCGCTGTGCCTCTGGAAGATCCGCAAGTTTCTGTTTCAAAGGCCCCGTCACGGTGAGGATTTCATCGCTATAGCGCTGCGCATTGGCGCGGTAGACCTCGGCGTTATCCGGGTCATGTTCGATGAAAGCGTCGCGAATATTGGCCACATAGATCAGCGCATTCTCGGGCGACATCCAGGCATGCGGGTTTGGCCTGCCATCGTAGGAGCCACCCGAAATACTGATCGGCTCTACCCCCGCGCTGAGCACCACAGAGGGCACATCACTCAGATTGCGGAAAAACTGCTCAAACCAGACCTCCAGATTGAGCCCGTTCCAAAGCACCAGATCCGCATCCTGCGCGCGCAGGATATCGCGCGGGGTGGGGGCATAGCCGTGAATCTCGGCACCGGGACGCGTGATAGAGTCCACCTCTGCCACGTCCCCCGCCACATTGCGCGCCATATCCGCGATGACCGTGAAGGTGGTCACCGCCTTGAACTTGCCATCGGCAAGGGCGGGAAAGCTCAAACTTGTCAGAAATATCATTGTAGCGAGATAAACGATCCGCATGCGTGTCACCTCTATCAACTTGTCAACTGATGATATTGAGAACCATTCGCGAAAAGTCAATGAAACTGCGAATTATTCGCAAAAAGCGACGGCATTATTTCGGCCGGCGGCTCCAAAGGAAGCCCGATATGCGCAGCGCGGTCCCCGTCTCAGGCCGGGACCGCGTCCTCAAGACCGGCGTCTCTGATCCGGTCGACCGGCTTTCACGAAGCACGATATAAAGCCCGCTGGCGATGATGACAGCCGTGCCCAGGACCGTTGCAGTATCCGGGTACTCACCGAAGAACAGCACCCCGAAAATCGTGGCCCAGATGATCTGCGAATATTGCATGGGGGCGACGATCACGGCCTCGCCCGCATTGTAAGCCGCGATCAGAAACCTGCCCCCGACCCAGGCGAACAGGGCGATAACCGCGATCCCGCCCAAATGCTCGACCGGCATCGGCTCATAGACCGTACCAAGAAGCGCGCCCATCACGACGAAATTGGCCATCATCGGGTAGAGCATGATCACCACCGTCCGCTCCTCCCGGCCGATCTTGCGCACGACGATAGACGAAAACGCACCGCAGATAGCAGCCGTAAGCGCCGCGATATGGCCAAGCTGCAACTCTGACTGGCCGGGGCGCAGAACGATCAAAACACCGCAAAGCCCCACCAGCACCGCAAGCCACCTTCTGAGCCGGACCTGCTCACCCAGGATCGGAATGGCGAGGATGGTGATCAACAAGGGCGAGGCGAAGATGATGGCATAAACCTGCGTCAAAGGCAGGACCGAGAAAGCGTAGAAAGCCGAAAAACCGGTGATCACCGCCGCGATCGTGCGGGCAATCATCCAATAGGGGTGGCGCGGCAGCAATGTGCCTTCGGTCGAATCGCGCAGCAAAGACATGGCCGCCAACGGGAAGCTGAACAACACGCTGAAAAACACGATCTGGATGGGCGAGTAGCTCGCCCCCAGCACCTTGATAATCACGTCATGGGTCGAGAACACCGCAAAGGCGAACAGAGCAAAGAGCGCACCTTTGGCGTTGTCACTCAAAGCCCAGCCATCCCTGCGCGCGCGGATTTCACAAGGAAGCGTCCAGCGCGGCCAGGATCGCATCACCCATCTGCGCGGTCGAGATCGGCTCACCACCCTCCGGGCCCATCAGATCGGCCGTGCGCAGCCCATCGGCCAGCACTTTCTCAACCGCTGTTTCCAGCCGGGTGGCCTCATCGCCCTGATCGAAGGAATAGCGCAGCGCCATTGCGAAACTGAGGATACACGCGATCGGGTTTGCCTTACCCTGCCCCGAAATATCAGGCGCGGAGCCATGGACGGGCTCATAAAGCGCCTTGGGGCGTCCATCCGCATTGGGCAGGCCGAGCGAGGCAGAAGGCAGCATGCCCAGCGAGCCCGTGAGCATTGCGGCACAGTCAGACAGGATATCGCCAAACAGGTTATCGGTGACGATCACGTCAAACTGCTTGGGCGCGCGGACCAGCTGCATGGCACCGTTATCGGCATACATATGGCTCAGTTCGACATCCGGGTATTCGTTTTCGTGAACCCATGTGACCTCTTCGCGCCACAGGATACCGCTTTCCATGACATTGGCCTTTTCCATCGAGCAGACCTTGTTGGATCGCCGCCGGGCAAGTTCAAAGGCAGAGCGGGCAACGCGGCGGATTTCGTTGGTTGTGTAGCGCTGGGTATTTACGCCTATGCGCCCGCCCTCATTGTCGTCCTGAATGCCACGGGGCTCTCCGAAATAGACGCCGGAAGTCAGCTCCCGCACGATCATGATGTCCAGCCCGGCGACGAGCTCCTTCTTGAGAGAAGAAAAATCGGCAAGTGCGTCGAAACATTGGGCCGGACGCAGGTTGGAGAACAGGTCCATCTCCTTGCGCAGACGCAGTAACCCACGCTCCGGCTTCACGCTGAAATCGAGATCATCGTATTTCGGGCCGCCCACAGCGCCGAGCAACACCGCATCGGCTTTCATCGCCTTGGCCATGGTCTCATCGCTCAGCGGGGCCCCATGCGCGTCATAGGCCGCACCGCCCACAAGGTCGGTTTCAACATCAAACACCAGATCACGCTTTGCGCCGAACCAGTCCACAACGCGGACCACCTGTTCCATAACCTCGGGGCCGATGCCATCACCGGGAAGGATCAAAAGGGATGGGTTCGGCATAGGACGTCTCCGTTGATGACCAATTTGGTGGGGGGTATCGCGGCGGGCATAGCGGGTCAAGCTACCTGAACGAAAACTCCAGCCAAACCGGTTTATGCGCGCTGCCAAGGCCAGGATCCTGCGTGGTCACGGGCCAGTCAACCCCGGCTGCCTCTATCTCAAACCCGATGCCCGGCAGCAGATAGTCCACCCTGAGATTGCCCGGCATCCTATCGTCCTCGGGCCAGTCAACCGTGTCATGGCGCGGGTCAGAGATATGGTCGGCATTGGCATGCGCCACGCCGCCCGCGCTGGCTGGTTGCGGGTCCTGCAGGGCGGGATGCGTCAGAAGCGCCGCGAGCGCATCATGCGCGCCCTCTCCGTCATTGGGGTCCGCGTTCAGTCCGGCGGCAAGAATGCTGGAGGCCGGGTTCGGATCAGGCCAGTCAGGCAGCGCGCCGGAAAGATATAGCGCCCAGAAGGACAGCTCTGCGGCGTTGCGCAGCCCGTTGCGATCCTCGGGGCCATCAAAAACAGGTGGGCTGGCATGGGAGGCGAGGATATGGACCACCCCGGTGGGCAGCGCGATGGGCACGTCCCAGGCCCCGACCGCGTGCAGGCGCAATAGGCTCATCTCGGCTTCGGTGTAGTAGTAGCCATTGCTGGTCACAGGCCATGTTGCGCCGGGCAGATCCTGCCACAGATAGCCCGACATATCCCGCGCCTCTTCATGCCGGATCGGGTAGCGCGACAGGATCGCCATGCCGCCATTGCCGCGAAAGAACCCGAAACCCTGCTTGTCGCGCGCCCGGCCAAAGCGCCCGTCCCGATCCAGATCAAACGGTGTGGGCAGGCCACTATTGGGGGCAAAGGCGAAGCGAAACGGCATCTCATGGCCAAGGGCGGCAAGGGCCTCCTGCATCAGGCGAATGGCGACGAGATCATGGTCAAAGTCTATTCCGCGCAAAACCGCGATATCCGGTGTCAGAGCCGCGATCCGGGCAAGGGCAGAAGTGACGTCCTGAGCATCGCCGCGCATCAGATCGCGGACCAGAAGACCCGGCCCCTTTCGGGCCAGATCGGTGTTGAATGTCAATATACGGTAGCTATCCGCGCCAGCGGCCTGAGCGGCGCAAAGCCAGATCAGGCATGCTGCAAGCCAGCCTGAATAGCGCGCGCGCCATGTGTGCGCTGATCCTCGATCATCTCGGCGATGCGGTTCATCGCGATGCCGCGCATGAACATGCTTGCGGGGAGGAATGCCCAAAACGCCATCATCCATATTAATGTCTGCGGCGAATCCATAACAGAGGAGTCGAAGAACCCGGAAGCCGCCTTTGCTATGACTGGCGTCAGGAATGGCATCAAAAAGCCCAACATAATGTTAAAACGTGCATCGCGTGTCAGGCGCGTGACCACATCACCCCCCATGGTCGGGTCAAAGGTCGGCAGGTTCGTCCAGAAATTGAACTGCTCGGACCGGTTCGGCCAGCGGTTCAGGCGCAAAACGATCAGGAAGATCGCCAGCATCAGAAGCGAGACCAGATAGCCGATCCCGGCCGCAGCCCGCATCATCGCAACATGCTCGGACGTGGCGCTGTCGGGCAGCAGGTAGATCATCAGCCGCACAGGGCTGTAGGGGAAGTCGATCACATGGCCCACAAGCAGGCCCACAACGCTGACAAAGCGTGTCAGGGTGGTTGGGTCGTAGAGGCCTCGCAAGGCAATCGACAGCAGAAAGACGCTTAGAAACAGGGAGATGAAGCGGACCCGGTTAAAGGGCGGAGCGTTGCGAAATTCGATCAGGGCAGGATAGAGCGAGGCATATTCGATAAACGTGATCGTGCCGCCAAACAGCGCGATAAGCACGACAATCTGGGTCGTGTCCTGCGATACGTTCGGGACCAGCAGTGACGGCGTCGCGATAAGCAACACCACAAACATGGCCCGACAGATCGCGCCGACAGAGCGTGATACCACTGCGAACAACCCCTCAAACTGTCCAAGCGCCGAACCCAGCCTTGCGCGTGTCCAGTCCAGTCCTTTGGCCTTGGCCGTCAGGTTTCTCATCTCCGCCTCAGTGTTGCCCAAGAAAACTTCGCAGATCAACCATGGGCCCTGACTGGGGGATTTTATTGGGAGATTCCGTGTTTTTCTTGTGTCAACGGAACCGGGCAGAAAGCAAATATGGACGCAGACCGCAGAAAACGTCCATATCTAGAGCCAATTGTGTCAAACCCATGGCCGAGACGCGGCGGCGGATGCCTCAAACTCACGAATAGAGGCTGACTTCTCCAGCGTTAACCCGATATCGTCCAAACCGTTCATCAAACAGTGCTTCTTGAACGAATCGACCTCGAAGGAAAACACTTCTCCGTCCGAACTGGTCACTGTCTGCGCCTCAAGATCAATGGTCATGCGCGCATTTGCACCCTTCTCGGCATCACGCATCAACGCGTCCACCTGCTCCTGCGGGAGGGTGATTGGCAGGATTCCGTTCTTGAAACAGTTATTGTAGAAAATATCGGCAAAAGACGGCGCGATCACGCAGCGGATGCCAAAATCCTTGATCGCCCAAGGCGCATGTTCACGCGACGAGCCACAGCCGAAATTCTCGCCACCGATCAGAATTTCCGCCGCGCGATATTGCGGCTTGTTCAGCACGAAATCAGCGATCTCATTGCCCTGCCTGTCGTAGCGCATCTCGTCAAACAGGTTCACCCCAAGCCCCGAGCGCTTGATCGTCTTGAGAAACTGTTTGGGAATGATCATGTCCGTGTCGACATTCACCAATGGCATAGGCGCCGCTATGCCTGTGAGGGTTGTGAATTTGTCCATCAGAGAGCTCCCTTCCAAGTTTTGCTATCAGCCGCATTCAGGAGCCAATCCGTTGTACTTTTTCCCTTTTCTTTTTGGACCGGTTTATCCCACCCAGTGAGGAATTTTTTCGAGTCAAATTTGGCCGCCGCATCTCGAGAATTCAAAAGTGGCAATTCCGTGTCAATTTCATTTCTGAATTTTGCCAGCAAGCTTTGTTCAAGCTGCCTCTGAAGGACTTTGCCGTCCTTTTCACCGGTTAGATCGCAGAAATAAAATCGCAAAGGTATTGATCTCAATACACTGGCGAAGTCAAAGAGCTTTCCCCTTAGATGCGACTTCATACGTCCATAGACGCTTCCACTGCCGATATATAGAACCCTCGAACTCCTTAGAGTATAGTTCATTTCAAATCCGGTGCCTAGTGAGATGCAATAGGTACCATACTGAATTTTTGCCACGTCTAGCTCATGTTCGTCTAGGCATTCAGATCGTAGTTCCTTTGCTAGACCAGATATTATCTTACCCTTAACCTTGTCTGCGGTTTTTTTGTCAGCGCTACGTTCGATGATATCGAAAGCATCGAAGCTTAAACCCTCCCAACGCAACTGCTCATCAATAGAGTAACCTTTCTGAACAATCCAATTAACCTTAACCACTACATCAACTCCCGCACATCTGTGAGCCTGCCGGTCAGGGCAGCGGCGGCTGCCATTCCGGGACTGACAAGGTGGGTGCGGCCCTTATAGCCCTGACGCCCCTCGAAATTGCGGTTGGAGGTTGATGCGCAGCGCTCCCCTTCGGAGAGTTGATCGGGGTTCATCGCGAGGCACATCGAGCAGCCCGCAAGGCGCCATTCGAAACCGGCCTCGATGAAGATCTCTGCCAGCCCCTCTTCTTCTGCCTGAGCGCGCACGAGGCCTGAGCCCGGCACCACCATGGCGCGCAGACCGTCCTTGATGCGTTTGCCCTTCAGGATTTCAGCGGCAGCGCGCAGATC
>CAYGUB010000109.1:0-6360 GCA_964352845.1 uncultured Rhodobacterales bacterium
CATCTGATCTGATCCGCTCGCGCGATACCGCCAATAAGCCGCTTGCGCAAGCCATGGCAGAGTTGACGCCGGGCGGGATTGACCGCTCTATGGCGCTCAGGCGCGGTTGGAGAGATCATCATGACACAGCAAAGCGATTTCGTGGCGGCAGCCCGACAGGTAGCGCAGCGCCTGCGCATCTTGTTTGAGCCGACACCCTTGCAGCGCAACGCCTTCCTGTCGGACCGCTTCGAGGCCGACATCTACCTCAAGCGCGAGGATTTGACACCGGTCCGCTCCTACAAGATCCGCGGGGCCTTCAACGCCATGGGCAACCGTTTGGCGCAGGACCCTGATCAACGGCAATTCGTCTGCGCCAGCGCGGGCAATCACGCGCAAGGCTTTGCCTATGCCTGCCGGCATTTCGATGCCCGGGGCGAGATCTTCATGCCGGTGACCACCCCGGGGCAGAAGGTCGACAAGACCCGCGCCTTCGGGGGCGATGCGGTGAAGATCACGCTTGTGGGGGACTACTTTGACCAGACCCTTGCCGCAGCACAGGACCATTGCACAAAGATCGGGGGGCATTTTATTTCGCCTTTCGACGATCTCGACATCATCAAGGGTCAGGGATCCGTGGCGATCGAGCTTCTGGACCAGCTCGACGCGCCACCCGATCTGGTTGTGCTGCCCGTGGGCGGGGGTGGCCTGTCTGCCGGGATGACGCGGGTGTTTGAACATCTCGCGCCGCGGACCGGGTTCCGCTTTGTAGAGCCTGTTGGCGGCGCCAGTCTGACCGCCGCACTGCTCGCCGGTGGCCCGGCGACGCTGGAGCATGTTGACCCGTTTGTGGATGGGGCCGCTGTGGCGCGGCTGGGGGCGCAGAATTTCGAGATTCTGAAATCGGTTGACCCCCAACATGTGCTCACCGCACCGGAGGGTCGGATCTGCAAGACCATTCTGGAGATGTTGAACACCGAAGGCATTGTGCTGGAACCCGCAGGCGCGCTGGCCATCGACAGCCTGGAGACACTGCGACAAGAAATCTCGGGCAAGCGCGTGGTCTGCATCACCTCTGGCGGCAATTTTGATTTCGAGAGGCTGCCTGAAGTGAAAGAGCGGGCCATGCTTTTTTCTGGTGTGAAAAAATACTTCATATTGCGCCTGCCACAGCGACCCGGCGCCTTGCGGGACTTTCTGAATATTCTCGGCCCAGATGACGATATCGCTCAGTTTGAGTATCTGAAAAAATCAGCGCGGAACTTTGGGTCCGTGCTTTTGGGGCTGGAAAGCACATCGCCGGAAGCGATTGCCGCGCTTGAGGCGCGTATCGAAGAGGGTGGGTTTGATTGCCGCGACATCACCGACGATCCGGTGCTGGCAGAGTTTCTGGTCTAGCGCCGTCCGGCAGGCGGAGGTGCCTCGGCACGCATCAAGACGCGTGGAAAACCGTCAGGCCACCATCTTTTCGGAGTGAAGCAATTCGAAAAACCCTTGTTTAGATTCTTCATAGATACGGGCCACAGCCGCGATGTCATGCGGTGACTGCGTTGTTTCGGCCAACTCACAGGCTTGATTGAAAGACACAAAGCCAAGATTTGCCGCGCTCCCTTTCAGAAAATGCAGCGTTCCGGAAATGTCCGCACAGTCGCAATCCGTGATTTCCGTCAGACGCTGTTCGACCTCATCAAGAAACAGCATGATGATCTCATCGAAATCCTCATCATCGAAATCCTGCCGCAGCTCTTCTATTCGCCCTTTGTCAAACATAGCTCACCTTCTTCAGTCTTCGGCCACCTTAATCCTCTATCTCTTGAACAAGTGTTGAACCTGAGACCAAAAGAAGGTCACATTTTAGCATTTACGCAGTCTTAAACCGCGCGCGCGCATAGAGATCGCATGATGACGCCTCAGGCAGATATTTCGGCGACCACGGATGACGGGCCGGACCCTCATGATGACTTCATGGCGGACCTGTGGGACCCGTTTATGGTGCTGGTTGTCGACGACAGCCTCATGCAGCGGCGGCTGCTGTCCAAGGCAATCTCGAAATGGGGTTACAAGGTCATAGAGGCTGAATCCGGGCAGGAAGGGCTCGACCTATGCGCCAAGCATGAGTTTGCGATTATCGTGAGCGACTGGATGATGCCGGGCATGACCGGTCCGCAATTCTGCGCAGAGTTTCGCGAGATGGGCGGCCCCGCCTATTCCTATTTCATCCTGCTGACCAGCAAGAACAGCGCCGATGAGGTGGCTGAGGGTCTGAATTCCGGCGCGGATGATTTTCTGACCAAACCCGTCGGCCTGAGCGAGCTGAAGGCGCGCATGAAGGCAGGCGAACGCATCGTGCAGATGCAGAGCCAGCTGGTTGAGAACAACGCCAAGCTCAACGTTGCGCTAAACGCGATCGAAACCTTCTATGACAGCCTGAACCGGGACCTGAAAGAAGCCCAGAAGCTGCAGCAATCGCTGGTCCCGGAACGGACGGTCTCGCTTGGACAGGGCCAGATCTCCATGCTGTTGAAGCCTGCGGGTCATATCGGCGGGGACCTTGTCGGTTATTTCCCGATCAACGAGGCGCAGATCGGGCTGTTCTCGCTGGATGTCTCGGGCCACGGGATCAGCTCTGCGCTGATGACAGCGCGGCTGGCAGGCTACCTGTCGGGTCGCAATCCCAGACAAAACGTGGCCCTTCGGCGCACTGCCAAGGATCAGTATGAGGCGCGCGACCCTTCGGAGACGGCTGAGCGTATGAATGGTGTGCTGCTGAGCGAGCTTGATACGGAGCACTATTTTACGCTGGCCCTTTCAATCATCGATCTGGCAACCGGGCATATGAAAAGCGTGCAAGCGGGCCACCCCCACCCGTTCCTGCAGCGTGAAGGGCAGGAGCCGCTCACCCTTGGCAATGGCGGACTGCCGGTTGGGCTTGTCCCGGCGGCAAAGTTTGTCACCTATGAAACCCAGCTGGAACGCGGCGACCGGCTGGTGCTCTATTCCGATGGGATCACGGAATGTGTCGACCCTGGGGGCAATATGCTCGATGAATGTGGTCTGGCCGATATGCTTACAGAGCTTCGCGAGCAGGATTCCAGCTCTATGCTTGATGAGCTTGTTGAGCGCGTCTGGGATTTCGGGGGGGAGCGCGACTTCGACGATGACATATCCATGCTGGTCTTCGATTATCTGGGGCCGCCCAATACCGTGTCAAAGGCCAAAGAACCGCCGGAGAAATAGCCGGTCGCCGTCATTGCCCAGCATATCCACAGCCTCATCGGGGTCCATCCATATCGCACTATGGCCGGGCTCCGTCGGTGCCCCGTGTCGCAGACCGGGGCGCGCCACGTAGATATGGCACAGCTTCTCTGCCCAGAGATCATATTCCGGCATATAGGTGAACCGGCGAAACGCCCCCAGCTTGCGCGGCTCGGTTATGGCCCAGCCGGTCTCCTCATGCACTTCGCGGTGCAGCGCGCGCAAAGGGCTCTCTCCGGGATCAATACCGCCCCCGGGCAGCTGGAACTCGGGGCCGGGGTCTTCCTGCAGGGTCAAAATCACGCGGTAGCCATTGGTCAGTATCGCATAGGCCCCCGGTCGCGGCGTGTATTGTTGCCCTTTGACCACGGGCGGTCCGATACGTCTGATCATGCGCAATCCTCAAAACAAATGTGCTGACAGTTGGGCCGGTCATTGAAGCGTCTTTATAGACGCGGTATGCCAATCCTGCGCATGCAAGGAAACCCCTAAGGATGGCTCATGACACTCGCATCTAAAATTGCGTGGGACGATACCGTTCTGCCCTTCCAGCTGGATCAAAGCGACATTCGCGGGCGGATGGCGCGTCTGGATGGCGTTCTTGAGCAGGTTCTGTCCCAGCATAATTACCCGCCCGCTGTCGAGGCGGCCGTGGCCGAGACAGCGCTTCTGACCGCCCTGATCGGCCAGACGATCAAGCTGCGCTGGAAACTGTCGATCCAGATCCGCGGCGACGGGCCATTGCGCCTGATTGCAACCGATTACTATGGCCCGACAGAAGAGGGCAAATCCGCCCGGATCAGAGCCTATGCAAGCTATGATGCAGACAGGTTCGACGGTACGGCAGCGCATTTCGAGCAGATCGGCAAAGGCTATTTCGCGATCCTGATCGACCAGGGCAACGACATGACCCCCTATCAGGGGATCACTCCTCTGGCCGGTGGCAGCCTGGCGGCCTGCGCCCAGACCTATTTCGCGCAATCCGAACAGCTCCCCACCCGGTTCGAGCTGAGCTATGGCCGCGCCCAGGAACCCGGCACGGCAGAACGTTGGCGCGCTGGCGGGATCATGATCCAGCATATGCCTCTGGCCTCTCCGCTTCTGGGCGATATCGGTGGGACGGGCGAAAAGGGTCTTTTACAGCCCGAAGATGTGGTCGAAGAGGAAGCGGCCGAGAACTGGTCCCGCGTCAATATCCTGCTCGATACGGTCGAAGAGATGGAACTGATCGGCCCCACCGTCTCCCCCACAGAGGTGCTGGCCCGGCTGTTTCACGAAGAAACCCCGATCGCCTTTGATGGGCAGGCGGTGAAATTCGGCTGCACCTGTTCGGAGGATAAGGTACGGCAAAGCATGTCAATCTATTCGGCCAGCGATATCGCGCATATGACGCTGGAGGACGGCACCTTGACTGCGGATTGCCAGTTCTGCGGGGCGCATTATGTCATGGATCCCACCAAGCTGGGGTTTGAGGCCGAAGGCGGCGATGGCCCCTCCTGATATCAGTATTGACCGGATCAAAGAGGCCCTGTCGGCGGATGGGCCGGGCTCGTCTGATTTTGACCTGAACCCCGATACGGCTTTGCCGCCCGACCGGGTCTTGAAGGACGCGGCCGTTCTCATCGGGCTTGCCTCTGGCAGTGACGGTCCTGAGGTGATCCTGACCAAGCGGTCATCGGCGCTCAAACACCACCCCGGCCAGATCGCTTTTCCGGGCGGCAAACAAGAGGCCGCGGATGGCTCACCCGAAGCCGCCGCCTTGAGAGAAGCTCATGAAGAAATCGGCCTGCCGCCGGACAGCGTCAAGGTTCTGGGGCGTCTGAGCCCGCATGAAACCGTCACGGGCTTTACCGTCACCCCTGTCGTGGCCGAACTCACAGCGCCGTTCCGCCCGCGCATTGATTCCGGTGAGGTGGCGGAGATGTTTCAGGTGCCGCTCTCCCACATCCTCGACACGGCCAATTTCCGTGTCGAAGGCCGGCGTTGGCGTGGAGAGACACGGTATTACTACACCGTGCCCTACGGGCCCTACTACATATGGGGGGCGACAGCGTGTATCCTGCGGATGCTGGCTGATCGAATGACATGACCCGGATCTCGGGACCATGGCTGGAGACGCGCGCAACCCAGGCAGCGCTGCATCTGCTGATGCAGGCGGGCCATCATGCCTATCTCGTTGGCGGATGCGTGCGCAATGCGCTGTTGGGCGCGCCGATAAGCGATATCGATATCTCCACCGACGCAAGGCCCCAACAGGTCATGAGCCTTGCCGAGGCAGCTGGATACCGCACCATTCCCACCGGGCTTGATCACGGTACGGTCACAGTTATCATCAACGACACCCCTCATGAGATCACCACCTTTCGCACTGACACCGTAACCGATGGCCGCCACGCGCAGGTGCGCTTCTCTACCAGTCTGGAAGAGGACGCCAGGCGCCGCGATTTTACGGTCAATGCGCTCTATGCTGACCATGAAGGCACCGTGTTAGACCCTGTGTGCGGCCTGCCAGACATCTCGGCACGCCGCATTCGCTTCATCGGGGAACCTGCGGCAAGGATTGCGGAGGATTACCTGCGGATCCTGCGCTTCTTTCGCTTTCACGCAGTCTATGGCAACCCGGCAAACGGGATCGACCCCGAAGGCCTCGCCGCCTGCGCTGCCGGGGCGGATGGGCTGGAGCGTTTGTCGGGGGAACGTATCGGCGCCGAGATGAAGAAACTGCTTGCTGCGCCCGACCCCGCACCAAGCATCGCGGCGATGGCGCGGGCGGGTATCCTGACCCGGGTTCTGCCCGGCGCCGATCCGAAACCGCTCGCCCCCCTGATCCATCTTGAAGCCGGTCAGCCGCAAGGCTGGACCGTCCGCGCGGCCGTGCTTGGCGGGGAGGATCCAGCCCAACGCTGGCGCCTGTCCAAGGCCGAGGCCAGGGCGCTGAGCACCTTGCGGGGTCTGATCGGCGCAGATGCCGGAGCCGGAGAGCTCGCTTACCGGCACGGGGCGGAGGTCGCCACACAAACCGCCTTGCTACGCGCCGCCAGTTTTGAGCAACCTTTGCGCGCCGATGCCGCAGAGATCGCCCGCGGTGCTGCCGCGCGATTCCCTGTCAAAGCCGCCGATCTGATG
>CAYGUB010000109.1:6370-8554 GCA_964352845.1 uncultured Rhodobacterales bacterium
TTCACCCTGACCCGAGAACAGCTTATGCTGCTTTAGGCATTCAGTCGCCTGCCACACGTGGCCATCGGGCGCAAACAGGCCTATACTGGGCGTCTATCCAAAGGCCATCCCATGTTTCGATACCTCGAAAACCTTGTCGACCCGTATGAGGCGTATGAGGCGGCAAACGCGCCGCCAACACGGCTGTGGCCCTTCATGCGCGACTATTCCCGGCCGTTTCGCAAGCTTTTCATCGTCGCCGGGGCCCTGTCGATCATCGTCGCGGCGATCGAGGTGGGGCTGATATATTATATGGGTCGCGTGATTGATCTGCTCACACAATCGGATCCCTCCGAGGCGCTGAGCACACATGGGCTGGAACTGCTCCTGCTGGCCGGGTTCATCCTGTTCCTGCGACCCCTCTTTCAGGCACTGGACGTGGCGGTGCTCAATAACGCGATCCTGCCCAATTACGGCACGCTGTTTCGCTGGCGGGCGCATCGGCATGTATTGCAGCAATCCGTGGGCTGGTTTGAAAACGACTTCGCCGGACGCATCGCAAACCGCATCATGCAGGCCCCTCCCGCGGCGGGGGAGGCTATCTTTCAGGTCTTTGACGCAATCACCTTTTCGCTTGCCTATTTCGTCGGCGCAGCCCTGCTGCTCAGCGATGCAGATCCACGTCTGGCCCTGCCGCTGGTGATCTGGGTCGCGCTCTATGCGCTGCTCATTCGCTGGACGATGCGTCGCGTCGGCCCGGCCTCGAAGGCGGCCAGCGATGCGCGTTCGATGACCACGGGCCGCGTCGTGGACAGCTATACCAATATCCATTCCGTCAAGCTCTTTGCCCATCACGACCGGGAGATCGAATTCGCCAAGGAAGCGATTGAATATACCCGCCAGACCTTCAGCAAGGAGATGCGCATCTTCACCCTGATGGATCTGATGCTGGTAACGCTGAACGGGCTGTTGATCGTGGGCGTCGTCGGTTGGGCGATCTGGCTGTGGACACAAGGCGCGATGAGCGTCGGTGGAATCGCCGCCGCCAGCGCGCTGACACTGCGGCTGAACGCGATGACCGGCTGGATCATGTGGGCGCTGTCCTCGTTTTTCCGCTCGCTCGGCGTCGTGGCCGAGGGGCTGGAGACGATTGCGCAGCCTCTCACGCTTGTCGACGCGCCGGATGCAAAGCCGCTGAATTTCTCTGAGGGCCGCATCACATTCGACACTGTTTCGCATCATTACGGTCGCAGCTCTGGCGGGCTGGACGGCATATCGCTGAGCATCGCACCGGGCGAAAAGATCGGGCTTGTGGGCAGATCGGGCGCGGGCAAGACAACGCTGGTCAAGCTGCTCTTGCGGTTCTACGACGTGGAAAGCGGCGCGATCCTGATCGACGGCCAGAACATCGCGAAGGTCCAGCAAGACAGCCTGCGCGCGCGGATCGGCATGGTGTCGCAGGACAGCTCTCTGCTGCATCGCTCGATCCGTGAAAACATACTCTATGGAAGGCCCGATGCGACAGAGGCAGAGCTGCTCTCTGCCGCTGCACAGGCGCAGGCCGACACCTTTATCGCCGATCTGGAGGATCATGAGGGCCGCACCGGCTATGACGCGCAAGTCGGGGAGCGCGGCGTCAAGCTGTCGGGCGGGCAGCGGCAACGGATCGCGCTGGCGCGGGTAATCCTCAAAGACGCGCCGATCCTTGTTCTGGACGAGGCGACAAGCGCGCTCGACAGCGAGGTCGAGGCCGCCATTCAGGACACGCTTTACGGTGTCATGGAGGGCAAAACGGTGATCGCCATCGCACACCGGCTCAGCACGATCGCGCAGATGGACCGCATTCTGGTGATTGATGAGGGCAAAATCGTCGAGGATGGCGACCATGATGCGCTTTTGGCCAAGGGCGGGCTATATGCTGGGTTCTGGGGCCGCCAATCGGGCGGCTTTCTGAACACCGAGGCCGCCGAATGAACATTCGCAACCTGATCGACGCGTTCCAACACGCAGATGGCGCCCCGCCCCGGACGCTGGGCGCTTTCATGCGTTGGGCTCTGTCGGGGTCCTGGCCCGTCTTGTTTGTGGCGGCCTTCCTGTCCGCGCTGGCCGGCACCCTGGAGGTCGTCACGGCGCTGATCCTCGGGCTTGTGATAGATGCGGCACTGGCCAGTGACCCGCAGGCGTTTTTTGTACAAAATGCGACCC
>CAYGUB010000110.1:0-8552 GCA_964352845.1 uncultured Rhodobacterales bacterium
ATCACGTAACGCGCCCAAAATCTTTGATTTCAGGCAGTGTTGCGTGATTGAGGCTTTTTCGCATGACGCTCCAACGTTGGGCGGGATCACTCGATCCTGCCCGCTTTGTTGTTTTTGGTGCCGCCGGACCGTGTCGATCTATGCTTGCCTCAACCCAGCCGTGCTGCCACCCTCCGGTGAGCGCAAAAGCTGGTGTTTGAAGGTGCGCGCAGCAATAGAGGCGCCACACGCAGGTGGAGACAGATTTGGCCTATAACGCATTCCGCATCCTCAAAGAGGGCCTGTCGGGCAATAAGGGCTGGCGCCCAGCCTGGCGCGATCCGGATCCGCGAGAGAGCTACGATGCGCTGATCATCGGTGGCGGCGGGCATGGGCTGGCGACGGCCTACTATCTTGCAAAGAACCACAATCTGCGCAACGTGGCGATCCTTGAGAAGGGGCATATCGGCTCAGGCAATATCGGGCGCAACACGACGATCATCCGCGCAAATTATTTCCTTCCCGGGAATTCAGAGTTCTACAGCCACTCGCTGAAACTGTGGGAGGGGCTCGAGCAGGAGCTCAACTACAATGTGATGCATTCGCAGCGGGGCTTGCTCAACCTGTTCCATTCCGACGGGCAGCGTGATGCCTTCGCGCGGCGCGGCAACATGATGCTCAGCCAAGGTGATGATGCGCGATTGCTGTCGCGTGACGGCGTGCGCGAACATGCGCCCTTTCTCGATTTCGACAATCACCGCTTCCCGGTCTATGGCGCGCTCTACCACCCGCGCGGCGGCACGGCGCGCCATGACGCGGTCGCCTGGGGTTATGCGCGCGCCGCAGACAGGCTGGGCGTCGATATCATCCAGAATTGCGAGGTCACGGGGATCAATATCAAAGGCGGCAAAGTGACAGGCGTAGAGACATCGCGCGGGTCGATCAAGGCGGCCAGGGTCGGGATCGTAGTCGCGGGGCGCTCTTCCCAACTGGCCGCGATGGCCGGGCTGGAAGTGCCGATTGAAAGCCATGTTCTGCAGGCTTTCGTGACCGAAGGGCTGAAGCCTGCGATTGATAACGTCATCAGCTTCGGCATGGGGCATTTCTATATCAGCCAGTCGGATAAGGGAGGTCTGGTATTCGGGGGCGATCTCGACTTCTACGCCAGCTACGCGCAGCGCGGCAATCTGCCGATGATGGAGCATGTGATGGAGGCGGGCATGTCGCTGATGCCCGCGATCGGCAAGGCACGTGTGCTGCGCAGTTGGGGCGGGATCATGGACATGACGCCGGACGGCTCCTTCATCATTGACCGCACGCAGATCGAGGGGCTCTATATGGATTGCGGCTGGTGCTATGGTGGATTCAAGGCGGTGCCTGCCTCTGGCTGGTGCATGGCCCATCTGATGGCCGAAGATCGACCCCATGAGGTGGCAGAGCGCCACACATTCGACAGGTTCCGCACAGGTGTCGGCCTGATGGATGAGGAGGGCACAGGTGCTCAACACAATCTCCACTAGAGGCAGGCCGCATGCGCATTGATTGCCCGCTTTGTGGCCCACGTGATCGGCGCGAGTTCTACTACAAGGGCGCCGCGACATTGCTCGACCGCCCTGCTGAGGGCGAGACTGACGCGATGCATCGCTACCTGCATCTGCGCGAAAACCCGGCCGGGTTCGGGGCGGAGCTGTGGTATCATGAGGCGGGCTGCGCGGCGTGGCTTGTCGTGACCCGCAACATGACAACGCATCAAATTCGCAGTGTGACGCTGGCACATGCCGGGAACGCGCATGCGACTTGAGGGCATGGGGTTGATCGACCGGAGCCAGCCGGTCTCCTTCCGGTTTGACGGGCAAAGCTATGCGGGGTTCAAGGGCGACACGATGGCCTCGGCCCTGCTGGCAAATGGCGTCCGGCTGGTCGGGCGCAGCTTCAAATATCACCGCCCGCGCGGGCTACTGAGCGATGCCAGTCAGGAGCCCAACGGGTTGGTCTCACTGCATCGCGGCGACCAGATCACCCCCAATGTCCGGCTAACCATGCAGGAGTTGCACAGCGCCATCGACGCGCGCTCGCAAAACCATTGGGGTAGTTTGAAATGGGACCTGCTTGAGATCAATGATCTCCTCGCCCCGTTTCTCAGCGCAGGGTTCTATTACAAGACTTTCATGTGGCCGCGCAGTTTTTGGGAAAAACTCTACGAGCCGCTGATCCGCCGCGCTGCGGGTCTCGGCACGCTCTCCATGGCCCAGAATTCCGACCCCTACGAGAAAGCCTTCGCGTTTTGCGATCTGCTGGTGATAGGCTCCGGTCCGGCGGGGCTGATGGCCGCGCTGACCGCAGGCCGTTCAGGCGCGCGGGTCATTCTTGCGGAGGAGGATTTCCGCTTTGGCGGCAGGCTCAATGCGGAAAGCTATGATCTCGCAGGCCAGCCGGGACCGCAATGGGTGGATGGCGTTCTGGCAGAGCTGCGTGCGATGGATAATGTCCGGCTGATGCCGCGTACCACCGTGACGGGCGCCTATGATGGTGGGACCTTCGGCGCGCTTGAGCGCGTGGCCCATCATGTTGCCGAGCCCGGCCCGGCACCGCTGGAGACATTCTGGCGGATCGCGGCCAAGGGCGCGGTTTACGCCGCCGGCGCGATGGAGCGCCCGATTGCTTTTGCCAATAATGACAGGCCGGGTGTGATGATGGCCTCGGCGGTCCGCGGCTATGTAAACCGCTTTGGTGTAAGCCCCGGCGGGAAGGTCGCAGTGTTTGGCAATAATGATGACGCGTTCCGCACAGCCCGCGATCTCGCCCGGGCGGGGGTGGCGATCAGCGCCTATATCGATTCGCGCGCCGATGCGGCGATCAAGGGCGACTTCCCTATCTATCGCGGCGCGAGAGTGACCGATGTGAAGGGCCGTATGGGTGTCACGGCGATCCGGATTGAGCGGTCAGGCGGTCCGCTTCAGATCGATGCCGATTGCCTTGCCGTCTCGGGCGGCTGGAACCCGACCGTGCATCTGGCGTGCCATATGGGTGCCCGCCCACAATGGAATGACGCTATCGCGGCCTTCATCCCGAACCCCGGTGCCATCCCCGGCATGGAGGTCGCGGGCGCTGCGGGGGGCAGTTTTTCGACCCGTGCCTGCCTGAAATCAGGCGTGTTTCGCGCCAAGACCGTGCTGGAGGAGCTTGGGATCACGCCGAAACTGCCCGCCATCCCAGAGGCGGAGGCTGCACCCACACGGATCGCGCCGCTTTGGCATGTGCCGGGCAAGGGACGTGCCTGGCTCGATTTTCAAAACGACGTCACCGTCAAGGATGTCACTCAGGCCGCAGATGAGAGCTTCCGCTCGGTCGAACACATGAAGCGCTACACCACGCAAGGCATGGCGCCGGATCAGGGCAAAACGTCAAACGTCAACGCGCTGGCGGTGCTGGCCGATGCGACGGGCCGCAGCATTGCGCAGACCGGCACGACGACCTTTCGCCCGCCCTACACGCCCGTCTCAATTGCAGCGATGGGCGCCTTCGCGCAAGGGTCGGGCTTTGCGCCGCAGCGCGTGACGACCTCCCATGATGCCAGCCTGGCGCGCGGCGCTCCGATGATTGAGGCCGGGCTGTGGTACAGGCCCGCCTATTTCCCCAAAGACGGAGAGACCCATTGGCGCGAAAGCTGCGACCGAGAGGTGCGCTATGTGCGTGAGGCCGTTGGCGTTTCGGACGTCTCGACACTTGGAAAGATCGACATTCAGGGTCCGGACGCAGGTGGCTTTCTCGATTTTATCTATGCCAACACGTTTTCGGGCCTGACACCCGGCAAGGTTCGCTACGGCTTGATGCTGCGCGAGGATGGCATGGTGATGGATGACGGCACCTGTGCCTGTCTGGCTGAGGGGCATTACCTGATGACCACGACGACGGCCGCTGCGGGCGACGTGATGCGGCATCTGGAATTTGCACATCAATGTCTCAAGCCCCAGCTTGATCTGCGCTTTTGCTCCGTGACAGAGACATGGGCACAATTTGCCATTGCGGGACCAAAATCGCGCGCGCTGCTGGACGATCTGCTGGACGGGCCGTGCGATCTGCCCTTCATGGGCTGCGGGCCCGTCAGCATTGGCGGCATTTCCGGACGCCTGTTCCGGATCTCGTTTTCGGGCGAGCATGCCTATGAGCTTGCCATGCCCGCGCGTTTTGGCGCGTCTGTGTTTGATCTTCTGGCCGAGCGTGCCGAGGCTTTGGGCGGCGGGCTCTACGGGATAGAGGCGCTGAATGTCCTGCGCATGGAGAAAGGCTTTTTGACCCATGCGGAGATCGACGGCCGGATCACGGCTTTTGATCTTGGGATGGCGCGGATGATCTCGCCCAAGGTCGATTGCATCGGCAAAACTGCCGCCATGCGCCCGGGGCTGACGGATCGGGCGCGCGAACAACTGGTTGGTCTCAAACCATCGGGCGCGGTGAAAGAGCTTCATGCGGGCGCGCTGCTGTTTGCGCCGTCCCAACCCTCTGACGCCTCGGCGCAGCAAGGCTATACGAGTTCCGCCTGCTACTCGCCCACGCTGGGCTCCACCATTGCGCTTGGGTTTTTGCAAAACGGGCGGGCCCGGCATGGCGAGCAGATCAATGTGGTCGATCGCCTGCATCAGGTCGAGACGCTGTGCGAGGTCTGCGATCCGGTGTTCTTTGACCCAGACGGAGGCAGGGCACGTGACTGAGTTGAGCGCGAAATCTCCGGCAGACGGCCTTTTGCCGCTAAAGATGCCCGGCCTCTCGGTGGTTGAGATATGGCCGCTTGCGCTGACCTCGCTCGCCCCTCTGGCGGGCGTCGATCTTGCGGCGCAACTGGCGACACATGGCTTGACGCTGCCGCCCGCCGGGCGGGCGAGCGAGCATGAGGGGCGTGCGCTGCTCTGGATCGGTCGCGATCAGTTTTTGTTGGTGGGGGACGCGCCCAGTGGGCTTTCGGCGGCGCAGACGGACCAATCGGATGGCTGGTGCGTTGTGGATGTCACAGGTGGCGATCGTCTGGCCGTGCTCGCGCGGCTCTGCCCATTAGATCTGGAGCAGATGGCCGACGGCTTTGTGGCGCGGTCTCTTGTGGGGCATCTCAGCGCCATTATCTGGCGGCGCGGGGATGCGTTTCGGGTCATGGTCTACCGCGCCTTCGCCCGTAGCCTGATCCGCGACCTGCGGGAGGTGGCTGAATTGTTGGAGGGGCGGCACCGGCTTTGAAAAATTCGGACGGCTCTCTATAGACACGCGGGCAAACCGCCCCGATATTGTTGCAATGAGTCTGCCGCCCGGTTTCCTTGATGAATTGAGAAGTCGCACCTCCATCGTTTCGGTGGTGGGCCGGAAGGTGATATGGGATGCGCGCAAGTCCAATCAGGGCAAGGGCGATATGTGGGCGCCATGTCCCTTCCATCAGGAAAAAACCGCGTCATTTCATGTGGATGACCGCAAGGGCTATTACTATTGCTTCGGCTGCCATGCCAAAGGGGATGCAATCGGCTTCATCAAGGATACCGAGAATGTCAGCTTCATGGAGGCGGTCGAAATCATGGCCGGTGAGGCGGGCATGCAGATGCCGGCCCGTGATCCGCAGGCCCAGCAGAAATCCGACCGCCGCAGCAAACTGGCAGAGGTGATGGAGCAGGCGGTGCAATTTTTCCGCCTGCAACTCAACACTGGTGCGGCGCAAGGCGCGCGCGACTATCTGGCAGGCAGGGCCCTGTCGCAGGAAACGCTGGAGCAATTCGAGATCGGCTTTGCGCCTGATGGCTGGCAGAACCTGTGGGATCACCTGAAGGCCAAATCGGTGCCCGATGATCTGATCTTCGCCGCTGGTCTGGCCAAGCCTTCAACCAGGGGCGGCAAGCCTTATGATACGTTTCGCAACCGCATTATCTTTCCCATCCGCGATCCGCGTGGCCGCGCCATCGCCTTTGGCGGGCGGGCGATGGACCCGGCTGACAGTGCGAAATATCTCAACTCTCCGGAGACGGAGCTTTTTGACAAGGGCCGCAGTCTCTACAATCACGGTCCCGCGCGCGAGGCTGCAGGGAAGGGCCAGCCGCTGATCGTGGCGGAAGGCTATATGGATGTGATCGCGATGGTCACGGCGGGGTTTGGCGCGACCGTGGCCCCGCTTGGCACGGCGATCACCGAAGAGCAGTTGCAGCTGTTGTGGCGCATTGCCCCGGAGCCTGTGATTGCGCTTGATGGTGACACGGCCGGATTGCGCGCGGCGATGCGGCTGATTGATCTGGCCCTGCCGCTTCTGTCGGCCGGGAAATCCTTGCGGTTCAGTATCTTGCCGGAGGGTCTTGATCCTGATGATCTGATCCGCGCGCAAGGCAGGGAGGCGATGCGCAAGTTGATTGATGCCTCCCGCCCGCTGGTCCATCTGCTGTGGCAACGCGAAACAGAGGGCAAAAGCTTCGACAGTCCGGAGCGCAAGGCGGCGCTCGACAAAACCCTGCGCGAGGCGCTGGGGAAGATCACGGACGCGCCGTTGCGCAACCATTATGGCGCCGAGATCAAGAACCTGCGCTATGAGCTGTTCAACACCGGCCGAGCCAGCAAGACATGGAAGCCGGGCGGAAAATTTGCATCGAAAGGCGTGGCGACAGCCTCGACCAAGAACTCGCTTCTGGCGCAAAGTACGGATGTGGAGGAGCGTGTGCGCGAGGCGGTAATCCTGGCAATTCTCATGGCCCATCCCGGTCTGATCGGCGAATTTCTTGCTGATCTGGAGACGCTGGATGTGCATGGGGCAGACCACCGTGCCTTGCTCTCGGCGCTGCTGCGGCATGGCGAGGAGACCGATGCGCCGCATCTGCGCAATATCCTGCAGGCAGAGATTGGGGCCGCACCCCTTGAAAAGCTTTGGTCGCTGAGCCATGTCCAGATAGCACCCGCCGTGCGTGCGGGCGCTGACCCGGAATTGACACGGATGACACTGGCAGAGGAACTGGCGAAGCTGGAAGCCCGCCGCGGTATCCAGAGAGAGATCGAAGAGGCTGTCGAGGATCTGGCGGGAGCCGCCGACGAGGGTCTTACCTGGCGTTTGGGCCAGGCGGTCGAGGCCCGAAATCGGGCAGGACGAAGCAATATGGATGATGCGTCGGATGGTCAGGAAGACCGCGGGGCGATGTCCGAATATCTCCAGTCGCTCATTGATGGAGAGATTTGGGTAAAGAAAAGACGGTAAACCACGTGCGAATCACTCCGATTCGCGGTAAACGAATCAAAACCCGAATCACCTCGCGTGACTGACGCATTGCCTTTAAGGAGCATTCAATGGCCCCCAAAGACACCGACGATCAAAAGCAGGAGCGCGAAGACGCTGCAAACGGGCTCGATATGAGCCAGGCCGCCGTCAAGAAGATGATCGCCGAGGCGCGGACGCGCGGCTACATCACCTATGATCAGCTTAACCAGGTTTTGCCGCCCGAACAGGTGGCGTCTGAGCAGATTGAGGATGTGATGTCGATGCTGTCGGAGATGGGCATCAACATCATTGAAGAAGAAGATGCCGAGGATGACGGCGCCAAGGATCTGGTCGAAGCCAATCAGGCCAAGGATGTGGTCGTGGCGACCACAACGACCGAGACGCTGGACCGCACCGACGATCCGGTGCGGATGTATCTGCGCGAGATGGGTTCTGTCGAACTTCTCAGCCGTGAGGGCGAGATCGCGATTGCCAAGCGCATCGAAGCTGGCCGCAACACCATGATCGCAGGGCTGTGCGAAAGCCCGCTGACCTTTCAGGCGATCACGATCTGGCGCGACGAGCTTTTGAACGAAGAAATCCTGTTGCGCGACGTGATTGATCTCGAGACGACCTTTGGCAACTCGATGGATGAAGATGGCGAGGATAGCGAAGAGCCCGTGGTCGCCGCCACCGCGGAGGAGTCCGGAGAGGAAAAGGAAGAAACCCAGGAGCTTGACGCAGACGGGAACCCGATCCAGAGCGATGATGACGAGGATGATGAGGACGAGCAGGCCAATATGAGCCTTGCAGCGATGGAGGCTGCGCTGAAGCCGCGCGTGCTTGAAACGCTCGATATCATTGCCAATGACTATTCCAAACTGGCCGAAATGCAGGATCTTCGGATCTCTGCCGCGATCAACCATGATGAGAGCTTTTCCAAGAAGGAAGAGGGGGCCTATCAGAAGCTGCGCACCGAGATGGTAGAGCTGGTCAATTCCCTGCATCTGCATAACAACCGGATCGAGGCGCTGATCGACCAGCTTTACGGCATCAACCGCCGGATCATGTCGATTGACAGCTCAATGGTGAAGCTCGCTGATCAGGCGCGCATCAACCGGCGCGAATTCATTGATGAATATCGCGGCTATGAGCTTGATCCCGGCTGGGTTGACCGCATCACGGACAAGACCGGTCGCGGCTGGACGGCGCTGATCGAGAAGTCAAAGGAAAAGGTTGAGGATCTGCGCGCCGATATGGCTCAGGTCGGGCAATATGTGGGCGTCGATATCACCGAATTCCGCCGCATCGTCCAGCAGGTCCAGAAGGGCGAGAAAGAGGCGCGTCAGGCCAAGAAGGAAAT
>CAYGUB010000111.1:0-8549 GCA_964352845.1 uncultured Rhodobacterales bacterium
CTTGGGCGTGATCCGGCGCGTCACCGTGCCGTCGCTACCCACCTGGGTGATCTGCCCGTGTTTCAGCCGATCAGCAATAAAATCCGCAATCCGCTGTGACAGTTGAACGGCGTGATGCGCGCTGCCGACGGTGTCGACCGGATCAAACCACTCAAGCTCATGCTTATCTTCCCCGCCCTCGATCCAGTTCCAAAGATCGACCCGGCCGGGCAAGTCGTGTTTGAAGGCGCGGTGTTCGATATGATCGCCCATCCCCGCGCCGGGGGGTCCCTGAAAGGCGTGATCGACAAGGCTCAGAACAGGTTTGGCGGAGCGGAAGGAATAAAGCAGCTCCTGGCGATGCAATTGCTCGCCGATAGAGGCCAGCGCCTTGTGATAATACGCCCGCATCTCATCGAAAGCGGCAGGATCGGCGCCCTGGAATGAGTAGATGGACTGCTTCTGATCGCCCACGACGAAAATCGTGCGACGCGTATCGCGCCGGGCGCTCTCTCCGCTGGTGAATTCCTCGGTCAACAGGCGGATGACGTGCCATTGCGCGGGGGAGGTGTCCTGCGCCTCATCGACCAGCACATGATCGATCCCGCCATCAAGCCGGAACAAAACCCAGGCCGCGACGCCGGGATCGGATAGGAGTGCGCGGGCCTTGTGGATCAGATCGTCGAAATCGAGCCATCCCGCAGCTTCCTTACGCCGTTCCAGCCGGGGCAGGAAGGCCCGCGCAAATCGGTGCAGCGCCATGGTCTTTTCAACCGCTGCAAGCCCTATCCGCAAGGGACGGGCCTCGGCCAGCCGTTCCTGCAAGGCCGCATAGCCCGCACCGCCATCTGACATGGCCTCACGGGTGGGTTTGGTCGGGTTTCTGGTGCCGGGACTGAACGGGTTCTTGCCGGACTGGGTCAGCATCAACCCTTCCAGCGCGGCCATCAGATCGAGGCTTGCCACTGATATATCCAGCGCAGCCAGCTTGCAGCCAAGCTTTGCGTCAGTATCCGTTCCCTGACGCATGGCCGCCACGGCATCCGCGATGACACGCGCCTCCGTGCCATCGAACACTTGCGACAGCACCGTTTGCCCCGTGACATCAGGTGGCACGTCAAGCAGGGCACGAATGTCGGCCTCTATCGTGTCTGCCTCAAAAAACTGCCGGTTGCGCGATATCTCGGCCAGCATCGTATCCGCGTCGTCACCGGTGAAATGCCGTGCAAAGCCGCGCATCACCCCGGGCTCCTGCATTGCCAGCGCCTCAAGGATCTCACCGCGCAGCAGCTTGGCAGCGCGGTCATCCATCTCTGTAAAGGAAGGCGAGACGCGTGCCTCCAACGGGAAGCGGCGCAAAAGCGATGCGCAAAAGGAGTGGATCGTCTGGATCTTCAACCCGCCCGGCGTCTCGATTGCTTGCGCAAACAGCCTGCGGGCCTTGGGCAAAACGCCGCTGCCCAAAAGCTCTGTCGCGACGCCCAGTTCCGCGAGACTGTCGCGCAGTTTCTGATCCTCCATCATCGCCCAGTCGCCCAGCCGCTCGAACAACCGGTTTTGCATCTCGCTCGCGGCGGCCTTCGTGTAGGTCAGACACAGGATGCGCTGCGGAGGCACGCCATCCAGCAACATTCGCGCCACCCGGTCGGTCAGGACCCGGGTTTTCCCCGATCCCGCATTGGCCGACAGCCAGGTAGATTGGCCCGGGTTGGCCGCGTTGACCTGCGCGAGGGTGGCATTATCCATTGTCACGACTGACTTCCTCCGGGACGCCGGGATCAATGTGGTCCCATTCGCCGTAGCGTGCCAGATGATCATAGTCCTGATCAAAGCGGGTCTTGGCCAGCGCGCGGCGGGAAAGATAGCCTTGTTCAGGCTGAGCGTAGCGCGCGATGAGCTTGGTAAATTCCTCCCAGACCTTATCCAGATCGCCAGGGGAATAGTCGGTCAATAGCTGTTTAGGGTCTGAGCCCAGCCCGATATAGCCGGTTTGCAGCACACGAGCCTTGGCCAGTTTCTCAAACCCACCCCGTTCGGCAATACATCCCAGCAAGGGCAGCTGCTTGTCGAAATATCTCTGGGCATCGTTGGACGGGATGCTGCCGGTCTTGTAGTCATAGAGGATCAGCGCGCCTTCCGGGGTCTGGTCAATCCGGTCGGCCCGGCCTTCCAAGGTAAAATCGGGCAGCTTGGCTTTGATCTCTCCGCTGACTTCCCAGGCTATGGGACGCGCGGTCCTGCGCCGCTCCCGTTCTGTCCCAATGAACCAGTCTGCGCTGCGCTCCAGCTTCGCGCGCCACATATGACGGGTGGCAGGCCATGGCACGGCAGTCTCGAACACGGCATCGGCAATCTTCATGAGCAGCCCGACAGCATTATCGGGCAGCCCGTCCTTCGTCTGCTCGGTAAACTTCTGCAAGACTTCGTGCAGCGCCTGCCCGCGCAGGGGTGCCGCAGGCTGCGTGACCAGCGGGTCGAGACGCCGCAGATCCAGAATGTAGCGCGCATAGATCGCATAAGGGTCCCTTATCAGGGTCTGTATTTGCGTCACAGAAAGTGCCGTTGGGCGCTGTGAAACCTCTGGCCGCGGGGCCGGGCGCCTGGCGGGCGAAGTGCGGTAGCGCGGCGTATCAAGCGCAGTGGCAATCCGCAGCCAGTGATCGCCCCGCGCCTTCATCTCGTCATAGGCAGCCTTGCTTTCGGGTGACAGGCCACGCAGCAGATTGGAAAGCCGGTTGAGCCATCGGGACGGAACTGTCTGGGCCTCTGCATCGCGCGTGGCACGGGTCAGCAAGACCTCTTTTGCCGCGACAGCCTGTTGGAAGTCATGCGCGGCCAGTCCGATATTGCGCTCCGGGACGAGCAACCCGGCCTCCATCCGCATCTGACGGTTCAGCCACGGGTCGGGTTTGATCGCCTCGGGCCATATCCCGTCATTGAGCCCGGCAAGGATCACCAGATCAGCGCCCTGAACGCGTGCCTCCAGGGTGCCCCAGATCATCACGCCGGCATGCGGTGCGACAGGATCGCGCACCTCCTCGGCCGACATGATGGCCTGCAGCAGATCTGCGAAGTCACGCGCGCTCATCAGCCCGCCAGAGGGCGCCGCGTCTCGCAATTTGCCGATAGTCTCGCGTGCCTTCTCCCCGGGTTTGAGCTCCCACAGGGGGCCGTCCACTTCACTCTGATATCCCGCCGAGATCTGCTCGGCGACGCTGATCAACCGCTCCAGATGCTGCGTCAGTTCCGCCTCACCGGGTTGCGGCAGGCTGTCCAGCAGATCAAACAGCCAATTCACCCAACCGACCGTCTCCGCGCTGCGCTTTTCCGCCCAACTGACAACAGGCGCGCGGCTGGGGAAGGGCAGCCCACGCCGCAACAGGCCCAGCTCCAGATCGCCGATGCGCGTGTCCGTATTCTTGCGATCAACCAGCGGGTGCTTGAGCAGGCTCAGCATGTGCTCGGAGGTCATTTGGCGATGCATCAGCTCCGCCAATTGCCGCAACAGTCGTCCGGGCGCCGTTTGCGCCAGAGGGATCCCCGCGCTGTCATCAGGCTCGATCCTCCAGCGCTGCAAGGCGGCCGTCACTTGCCGGGTCAGTTGGCGATCCGGGGTGATCAGTGCCGCGCTTTGCCCCGCCTCGGCGGCCTCGCGCAATCGCGCGGCGATGGCCAATGCCTCCAGCCGCGGGGTCTCTGCCTCGATCAAGGTGACCGGGGCCAGCGCCACGTCGATGTCCGTTATATTCTTGCCGTCGGTCATCCAGCTATCGGTCACAGGCGCAGGCCGCAGGGCGAGCGAGACAACCGCGTTGCGCGCAGGGCTTGGGCAGGGCGTGTCGTGCCAGGCCAGGATCTGCCCCGGAGCAAGATCGAGATCGCGCATCAAGGCCCGGAACCGGTATTGCGGGTGATCCTGATTTCCCAATGCGTCCTCGTCGCGCGGATCAAGTTTCGCCCAGTCCTCGGCGGACATGGTGTCATCATAACCCGGCAGGATAACAGCGCCCTGCGGAAGCCGGGCTACGGCCCGCATGAACAGATTGGTCGTTCCACGAGACCCGGTAGAGCCCGCCACAAGTATCGGATGATCGGGCGGGGCCGTCTCCCAACGTGCCGTCAGATGCGCGACGACGCGCCTTTGGCGGGCCTGCGCATCAGGCGCCTCACCATCGCCGAAATAGCGGTGGATCAAAGCAATGAACCGCTGACTGCGCGCCCAGTAGTCGGAGAGCTGCCCGACATTCAACCCCGCGACCGCATCCGGTGAGACGCCTTCGCCCTGCATTTCATCCATCAGATTGGCGAGGCTTTCGGCCAGATCATAGGCGCTGTCTTGCGCCGCCATATCCGGCTCGGCCGCGATCAGGCGTCGCACCAATTGGGCAAGCTCCAATCGACGCGCCAGCGGGTCTGCAGCTTGTGGGATGCCGCTCAGGGTCGGGTCACGGGCAAGCTCGGTCACAAGCCGGATTCTGGGTAGAAAACAGGCTCTGTTGAGGTGATACAGGCTCGTGATCCGCCGCCGCATCCGTTCGGTGTTAACGTATAGCTCAACCCGTGCAATGGCGCTCGGATCCTGCCCGTCCAGTCGACTTGCGATACCGGCCACAAGCGCGCGCGGAAAATCCACACCGGGCGCAAGGCCAAACAGCCGTGGGGTGCCCGGCTCAAACACGGGCCAGCATGTCTTCGGCGGCAGTGATCCCGTCCGGCGTACCGACATCCGCCCAGCGCCCGGGATAATGCGCCGCAAAGGCCGTTCCGTCAGCGATCATTTCATCCCAGATCACGTTAAGCGAAAACACGGCCTCCGGGGCCAGTGCCAAACGTGCCGTCTTGATGATATGCGCGCCGGTATAGACAAGCCCGGCCTTGTCTCTGCGCAGCACCCCATCCGGCCCGGCGGTGAAATCCCCGCCAGCGGAGCGCCCGGCGCAATTGCCCTGCGGGATCAATAGAAGCAACGCCTCCATCCTTGAACCATCCCAAGCCGCGCGCAGAATTTGCAACGGGTTCGGCCCGGCCCAAACTGCGTCAGAGTTCAATGTCATGGTGGGACCGGCAGGCATCAGCGGTAAGGCGTGCTTAAGCGCGCCACCCGTCTCCAGAATATCCGGCGTCTCATGGCTGAGCTTGACCCCGGACACACCAGCCAAATGCTGCTCCATCATATCAGCACGGTAATGCGTGTTGACGATAATCGGCAAACCCGCCGGGCGCGCGAGGTCCAGCGCGTGGTCAATCAGTGCCTTACCGGCGACCTGTATTAACGGCTTGGGCCGCGTCCGCGTCAAAGCGCCCATGCGCGTTCCGAAGCCTGCGGCAAAGATCATGATGGCGGCAGGTTCATCCGACATGAGCGGCCCTGATCCTCGCTACTACATCCTGCGTGGGCTCGGGTAGCAAAGTGGTCACGACATCGCGCAGCTTCGCCAGGGCGGGATGGGAAAGGTCCCCCAGCAGGTTGCGCCAGACCTCAGGCAGCATCGCCGAATAGCGGGCTTTGCCATCGCGCAGGCAAAGCCGGGTAAAAACGCCCATGATCCTGAGATTGCGCTGGGCGCTCAATGTTGCGAACCCCGCGAGAAATTCGTCCTCTGCATAGCCGGTGCGGGCCAGATAATGCGCGATCCCGGCATCGCGGACGGGGCGCGATACCTCGCGGCGGATATCGACCAGCAGTGAGGCGAGGTCGTAGGCCGGATGACCCAGCGCTGCATCCTGAAAATCAAGCAGACCGACCCGTGCCGCGCCACTGCGTTCCGGCAGCCAAAGCAGGTTCTCGGCATGGTAGTCGCGCTGTACCAGAACGGCGGGGCCGTCGGTCGCGTGCAAGGCCTCCGCGACCGCTTGCGCGTAGTGGTCTCGCGCCGGGTTTGTCGCTTCCTGACCCGTTGCGGCGGGCAGGTACCAGTCAAGCGCCAGACCTGCGGCAGCCGTCATCTCTGCCGGTCCGTAATTTGGCAGGCCGGCAGGCGGCGGGGCTGATTGGGAGGCGATGAGCGCATCGATTGCAGCGATATAGAGCTGTTCTTCAATCTCTGGCGTCTCGCTCAAAACGCGGGAGAACAGGTCATCGCCCAGATCCTCGATCAGCAAAAACCCCGCTTTAGGGTCGGTTTCGTAGATCTCGGGCGCGCTCAGGCCGATCTTGCGCAGATGGGTAGCGATAGAGACGAAAGGCGCGGTCTCTTCTCCCTTTTCAGGGGGGGCATCCATCACGACCGCCTGGCCCAGATCAGGCGCGGTCAGCCTGAAATAGCGCCGGTTCGACGCATCCCCTGCAAGGGGCGCAATCGTGGCGTCGGACCAGGGCGTGTTTTCGACGAACCGCGCTATCTGATCGCGGCGCGGATCAGTCATGCCGAGCCGCGACGCACCAGAGCGCTGATCAGCGTGTCAGGCAGGGCCGAGAAATTCGAGATCGTCATCCGCCTCGTATCCTCTTCCTCGAGCATTTGCAGCTTGATCGTCACGGCGCTGGGCGGAGAGATCGGGCCCAGCCGGTCGGGCCATTCGATCAGGCAGATAGCCCGGTCAAGCGCTGTATCGATGCCGATCTCTACCAGTTCCTCGAAAAAACTGAGCCGATACAGGTCGGCATGCCAGATCTCGAGCATATTGACCTGATATGTCTGTACCAGCGTGAAAGTAGGCGAGGGCACCTCGAATACATCGCCCGCGGCACGCATCAGATGCTGGATGAAGGATCGGGCGAAATGGCTTTTGCCAGCCCCCAAATGACCATCGAGCAGATAGGTCAGGCCGTCACGGGTGTGATCGGCAAAGAGCGCCGCGATTTCCGCAGTCTCTTCGGGGGAGCGCGTCACTATCTCGACGCTGTTGACGGGCGCTTGCAGGGTCATGGAGCAAGTTTGTAACTGATTGTGCGGCCCCCGCAACCCCGCGCGGCATCAGCCGGTCATAAGCGACATCGGGCTGCTGTCGGGCTCTGACATGGCTTCTGCGCTGGCCTGCGAGAATCCGACGAGCGTCGCGCCATGCGAGATCGGCACAAAGCGGCAGTTGAGCAGCTTGCCATCCCTGGTCTCTACCGTGCTGCTCCACTCGGCCCGTTCGCCCTTCTGCACGATGAAATCGCGCACGTCGCCCCAGATCGGGCTTGGCTTGCACAGCGACTGCCAGTCCTTGCTGGCATCGATGACATTGACATCCCCAAGCGCGTGGACCGGATCGTAGCCAAACATGTCATTATAGGCCGCGTTCGCCATGCTGATCGTGCCATATGAGGAAAAGATCGCAATGGCCTCGGGGAAGCTGTCGAACATGGACTGGCTCAGATCAAGCTCCTGGCGGAATTTCCGGGTCAGCGATATCTCCGCGCTGATATCCTCAAACAGAAAGGCAATGGCGCCTTCGGGATGGGGCCGGCCGGTGACGCGGTAGGTCTGACCCGTGGGCAATGTCCAGGTCTCGCAATAGCTGCCCTCGACTGCGCGCTGCTCAAGATGTTCGAGCTTTTTGCGCCAGTCGGAAAAATTGCGCCGTTCCGGGACCATGCGTTTTTCGCGCAGCCGGTTGAGAAAATCATAAAGCGTCGGACGGCATGACAGCCAGACAGGCTCCAGATAGGTCAGGTCCAGCAGCGCGGGATTGAACATGACCAGATGGCGTGTCCGATCGAAAATCGCGAGCCCAATGGGCAAATAGGCGAAGGTCTGGGTAAGTGTCTGGGTCAGATTGCGCAGGTTCTCTTCGGCCTTGATGGTCGGGCTGGCATCAACTGCGAAATGCAGCGTGCCGTCGCTTTGCCCATAGGTGGATACGTCAAACCACCGCGTCTCGCCCGAGGTGGTCTCAAGATGGGATCGTTTGCGCGCGGCCGCCTCGCCGGGTTTGGTGACCGAACTGCTTTCAAACAGGCGCGAGAGACCACCATCCCTGGCAGTGTTCTCGAGCCCTGCGAGATCGACCAGCTGCTCATAGGTCCGGTTGGTCCAGTCGATCTTGCCTGCTGCGTTTTCGCGCCAGACAGCGACGGGGTCCGTATCGGCAACGCCGCGCAATATCTTAAGCTCTGCCTCATCGGCGCGGTGTCGATCGGCATCGACCAGAACCTTGCTTGCCATCGGCGCGCGCAGCCCTTCGATGGATAGCGCAACCGTGTCGTCGCAGACGGTGACGATCACCTCTGCCGGTCCCTCGACAGACAGCTCAGAGAGACGAAAGCCCACGCCGGTCTGCAAGGAATGATTGAGCTTTTCGCGCAATTCAGGGAACACGCCGCTGAGCCGTTCGACAAGTTGTTCGAAGAAATTGTCGTCCCATTCCTTCAGGTTCAGAGCGCGCTGAGCCGCAGGCGACGTTGCCACAAGCTGGCGATTGCGAAAGGTAAAGACATGCGCGGTGGTGCTGTGTTGCTGTTGCGGCACGGCGCGCATCTCGAAGCCCAGCCCCAGAAGCCACAAGGTGACCACCCCGCCCACGACGCCGATTGCAGCATGACGCATGAGTTCCAAAGCCAGCTCTGTCATTGAGAAATTGCCGCCTGTCTTGTTGCCATGCGGCCAAGTAGTGACGAGCAGCAGTTAAATAGCAGTTAAATG
>CAYGUB010000112.1:0-8549 GCA_964352845.1 uncultured Rhodobacterales bacterium
GCGTTACGTGATACGGGATGTTTCAGGTATTTCGTCAGACGCTATAGCAGACAGCCCCGCTGATCAGGTTTTCGCGCATCAGCCGTTCCGCGAGACTGGATCGCGGCGCCGCGATCTGAACAAGGGCCTCCTGTTGGGCCGCCTGATGGGTCCGGGCGGCAGCGACAGCCTCGGACGCAGAGACCGCCTTGAAGCGAAACGCGCTGCCAGCGCGGCCCTGAACAAGCCGGTCAAGATCAGCAGAGATCACCGTCGCGATCTTGGGATATCCTCCGGTTGTGCCATGATCGGCCAGCAGGATGGTGGGAACCCCGTCGCCCGCCACCTGTATGGAGCCACGCAAGACAGGTTCAGACGGGATGGAAAGCGCGTCAGAAATCGCCAGCTTCGGCCCGTCCAGCCGAACGCCCATCCGGTCAAACGCGTCGGACAGCCTGAAGCTTTGCGACAGGAAATCCGACAGGCTGGCCTGCTCGAAATGCCGCTCCTGCGGGCCGATCACGACGCGCACAGATCCGATAGGTCTGGCGATCTCGGGACAGGGGATCGGGCCTGTGCGGGCCGGCTCAAGGCGCGCATCGCTGATCTCCAGGATATCGCCCGCGCGCAAGATGCCACCCCCGAAACCCGCCATGGAATGGGTCGCGGTCTGGCCGAGCCAGCGCGCTGCCTCAAGCCGCCCGGCGAAGCTGAGATAGCTCCAGCTGCCCCAGGCGCCGGCCCGGATACTCAGCGTCTCGCCCGCTCTCAAATGGTGGACGCCCCACCCCTCCGTCTGCGCAACCGAAAACGCTCCGCCCGTCACAGCAAAGCTGACGCTGCCCTCAAGACATTCCACAACCAGCCCGCCCAGAGAGACCTCGATCGAGGTGCCGCCAGCGGGTTGGCTCAGCGCGGCATGGCCCGCCTGATAGGCAAAACGGTCCATCGGACCCGAGGCCGCAACGCCAAAGCGCATATGGCCCGGCCGGCCTGCGTCCTGAAAACTGACAAGCGGCCCGGCGAAGCGCACTATAAGACGCGCGCGGCTCATGGGGTCTGCATCTGCGCTGGCAGTTCGGCGCGACTGATGCGCTCGAACCGGACGGTGTCGCCGACATCAAACAGGAAGGGCCGATCCGGATCGCCCGTCATGATCGCCACGCCCGAGCGCCCGATGATGGTCCAGCCAGTCGGCATAACAAGCGTGGTGACGATGCAAAGCGGGCCTGCAATCATCACACTGCCCGCCGGAATATCGCGCGTGGCCTGCGTCTTGCGCGGGACCTGAATTTCGGGGGCCACGCCCGACAGATAGGCATAGCCGGGGGCAAACCCGTACATGCCCACCCGGTAGCTTTGCGACAGATGGGCGGTGATCACGGCCTCGGTGCTGATGCCATGGGTCGCGGCAACAGCGTCCAGATCTGGGGTCAGCTCTGCATCATAGCAGACCGGCACGATATGTTCGCGGATGTCGCGCGGCGCGCAGTCCCTGAGCGGCAGCAGCCCACGAATGGCCTGTTCGATCTCAGTGTGACCGGTCACCAGCGGATCAAACACCACGCTGAGGTTGACCAGCGCCGGTATGACCTCTTGCAGGCCTGTGATTTCGGCCTGCGCGATGGCCCGGTCGAGCGCGATGACACGCGCGCTCACCGCATCACTTACCTGCGCGCCAAGTTCGACCAGCACGGCACAATCGGCAACGGGCCTGAAGGCTGGCTCTGTCACGTGATAAAGCTGCGCAAGGTGACGCCCGCATCGCTCAACCGGTCGCGTATTTCCGTGGCCATGCCGACAGCGGTCGGGCTGTCACCATGCACGCAGATCGAATGCGCCCGAAGCGGGATCGGCGCGCCGTCAATTACCGGCATGTGCCCTGTCTCAAGCACCTCAAGCAACCGGTCGGTCGCAAACCCCGCATCATGGATCATCGCACCGGGCTGGCCACGCGGGACAAGCTGGCCCGAGGATAAATAACCCCTGTCGGCGAAGATCTCGGAATAGACCGTCATGCCCGCCTTCGTGGCCACCTGCTCCAGCACCGTGCCGGAGATCGCAAGAACGGCCAGCTTCGGGTCGAGCTTTGCGATCACATCTGCAATCGCCACAGCCACATCCCGGTCCGCTGCGGCCAGATTGGCAAGCGCACCATGGGGTTTGACGTATTTCACGGGCACGTCACTGATCCGGGCCAGCGCCAAGAGCGCGCCAATCTGCGATGCGACCATCCGCGCGATCTCTTCGGGCTGCATCGGGATCACCCGCCGCCCGAAGCCCATCAGATCACTATAGCCGGGATGCGCGCCCACCACGACACCATTGTCGCGCGCCAGTTGCAGCGTCTGGCACATCGTGTCCGGATCGCTCGCATGACCGCCACAGGCCACATTGGCGCTGGTGACAAGCGACAGCATCGCGGCATCATCTCCCATCGACCAGGGGCCATAGCCCTCGCCGAGGTCGGAATTCAGATCAATCTCGCGCATCAGCCCTCCCATCTGCCATGCCGGACTGTCTGGCCCGGCATGTCACGCCAATATCCACGCGAAGCCTAGAACAGCGAACCCGCGAGGCCAAGACGCCACGTAACCGCGTGCAGCACCGTCAGGCCATGGCTTGCGAGAGAGCCCGATCAGACAAACGGATCGGGCTCTGACAGCTCGGGGAAGACAAAATCGCGCGACAGCAGGAAATCCTCGACACCGATCTCACGCGCATCAGGTATTCTATCCTCGACCGCGATGCTGAAGCGGTTTTCCTCACCATCTGCATCTGTGAAGATCACATTGATCCCGCCAACAAACGTGCCGCTGCCATCCTCAAGGGGTATGAATTCAAACCAGTCCCGGATCGCGAGATCTTCAAACAAGACGCCTTCTCCAAGAATGATCTTGTCCACGCCGATCTCGAAATCGAGCACGCGGATACGGTCGCTATCTTCGCCGAAGACAAAGAAATCAGCACCCTCGCCGCCATAGACCCGGTAGTCGAGCCCGGCCCCGGCATCTATCAGATCCGATTGCGCCCCCGCGCGGATCAGGTCAGCCCCGTCACCGCCGAGAATAAAGTCGCGCGAGCCCGTCCCGCTGAGCAGGTCGTCGCCCGGGGTTCCAACGATGATCTCGTCCACAACGTTGCTTCCCGCGGGAGGCGTATCATCTACATCCCCAATCGTTATCGAGATTTCTTCGCTGGTAGACGCACCCCGGCTGTCAGTGACCGTCACGGTGAACTCATAGATATTGTCGCCATCAGCATCGCTCGGGCGTTCAAAATCCGGCGCAGATATGAAATTGGCCAGCCACCCGGCTACGCCAAATCCGCTCGTGTCAGGCGCGGTCACTTCGATCAGATCGGCATCCGCACCCGAGAATGTGACCGACAGGTTCAGCCCGTCTTCATTGCGGTCGCTCACCCGGTAGAGACCGGCAAACCTGCTGTTTTCCTCCAGCGTCTCCAGCCCCCGGAAAGACGGAAACAAGGACGGCGTTGCATTTTCCGGCGGTGGGCTATCTGCGCCAAACAGATCGGCCTCGGCCAGACCACGCGCCAGCCCGTCTATGACCAGCCGGTCGCCACTTTGCGTGACGAAGCGCGTCGCAGTGCCGCCATCGCCCCGAACAAAAGTCTGGACCTCCAGATCGTCAAGCGTCAGACCACCCGCCAGGAAGATCAGATCCTCTCCCGGCGCAAAATCGTGGATCCGAATGAATTCGTCGCCTTCGCCGAAACGGAAGATGTCGCGGCCCGAACCGCCCAGAATATAGTTGTCCTGACCAGCCCCCGCGATGATATAGTCATCCCCCATTCCGGCGCGCACAGTGTCGTCGCCGCGGCCCAGGTCGATGAAATCATTGGCAAACAGATCGCTGGAAAAGTCGTCGCTGAGAGGCTGCGGGAACAGGTTGTTGTTCCTGTTTCCAAAGATGAAGCTCTGGTCGTAGTCGGAGACTTGCGGACCGCCCTGTTCAAACTCGAGCAAATTGTCGAGTCCCACCTGAAAGGGAACTGTCAGGCTGCCACCCTGCCCGTCATCGACGGTGATCGACACATCATAAACCCCGTCGCCATCCAGATCGCCCGGCGCCTCGAAATCCTGCGCCGCGCTGAAGCGCAGGGCGCCGGTCTGCGGGTCAATCTCGAAAAAGGCCGCGTCATCGCTTTGCGCGATTGAGAAATTCAGCGCATCCCCATCGACATCCCGCGCGACGATCTCCAAAGGCTCTGTGCTGTTTTCGTCAAATTCCAGATCTGTGGTGGTCAGGATCGTCGGATCACGGTTTTCAGTGATCTCCTCGCCTGAGGCCGAGAAAATCCGCACGGCAACGGAATTTGTCACGTCAAGAAATGTTCCGGGCTGCTCCCATGTCACGGCGAATGTGTTATCGTCAAGCGCCACCACGACCACGTCCCGGATCGTCGCAACACTGCCATCCGCGCTCAGAAAATCCGCGAATACTACGGGCGTGCCCACGGGCTCTCCGGCATCGGAATAGATCTGGACCGCGTATTCGCGGTCATTCAAGACCCCTGCCTGGAAAGCCACGACATAGCCATCGCTCAGCCGCGCGATGTCCAGCGCAGTCCGGTTGGCGCTGAGCACCTGAACCGGGCCATCCGCCAGCGGCGTGCCATCACCGGCAAAGGCCATTGCCTCACCCAGATCGGTGAGCAGAACGAAGCTGCCATCTGTCCCAAAGGAGACGGTTGGCGGCTCTCTGCGAACGATTAATCCCAGTTCCAGCTCCGTCACCGTGGGCGCGCCATCTGCGTCATAGGCTGCGTATTTGATGTCGTTCGAGAAGTTCCCTGTCGGCTCCAGCCAAAAGACACCGACCCCGCCGGACGGTGTCGCAACCGCTATAGGCTGGTCTTCGAGACGTCCCGCTGCGCCTTCGCCCAGCCCCGGCAAGATCAGCCCGGTCTGCGGCGTGCCGCTATTGGTGAAAAACTGCAAGGTAGTATTGCCAAAAAACGTCCTATCATCAGAATCGAGCCACACCACCACGAACCCGCCCCCCGGCAGCGCAACCGCCGCCTCGTTTGGGAAGTCGACACTCGTCTCGTCAATAGTGCGTATGGAGATCAGATTGCCCTGCGGGTCGGTGATCGCGAAATCGATCTCGCCTCTGAAGCGGTCTACGGATACGCGGTTGCCATTGCTCAGCTCGACAATGTCGAAGGTGCGCTCCCCCTCGATCACCGCGTCCTGCACGGCAATCGCACCATCGGGATTTATCACGAAATCGGTCAATATGCGCTGGCTCAGGAAATCGGGACCGAGAATGGAGTTTCGCACAGAGATCGTCGCCGTCCCATCCGCGTTGCTGACAGCGCCAGAGATAAACGACAAATCCGAATCGACATCGCCAATCAAAACAGTGTCGCGAAGTATAGAAATTGGTTCGGGCATAAACGCCTCCTAAAATGTTCTCAAAGTCTAATCACCAGATGGTGAGACGCGCAAGGTTACAGTCGGGCAGGTCGCGGGGGTATGCTGGCGCGCGATCACTGCGGCTCAGCCAGCGGACCGCTCCGTAGACGCTGGTGGCATGTTTTCTTTCAGGTAGACATCAATGCGGATGCGCTCTTGCGCATTGTTGATGGGCATCGCATCGCTTTTGGCGCGCATGACGCGCACAGCGCTGCGCACCAGATGGCCCGGGTCCTGACTGATAACCGCGTCAAACACCCCCTCGCTCAGCGCGGCGCGCGACAGGGGTGTCAACTCATGGGCCACGACCAGGGGCCTGGCGGTCAGGTTGTGGGTGCGAAAGAACTGCAGCAGGCCTTCATTTCCAGCAGCAGAGGAATAGATGCCGATCACATTGGCATGGTCGCGCAAGGTAGCGGGCATCAGCCGGGCAATGAGACCGGGATCATCGCGCCCCTCCACCGAGGCCAGCACGTCAAGATGCGGGAAGTCGCGCGCCATGACCTCATCAAAGCCAAGGCGCCGTTCCAGATGATCGCGCGCCAGCATGGAGCCAGTGAGCACCAGTATCTTGCCCTCCCGCGCGCCCAGAAACCGCCCCAGCAGCTGCGCCGCCGTGCGCCCTGCCGCGACATTATCGACGCCGATATAATGGTCGCGCTCCGAGCTTGGGATGTCAGCCACCATCGAGACCACCGTCACCTTGTTGGATTTCAGATGCGCAATGCAGTCGCGCACCGAGGGGGTCTCGGGCGCAAAGATCGCAACCCCGTCGACATTGGCGCTGTCCAGTGTGGCGATGGCAGCCGTCAAAGCCACCGGATCAAAGCCCGCCACCCCAATGACCGACAGCCGCGTGCGCTCATGTTTCAGGCTGGCGCCAAGCTGCTCGATCTGGGTCTGGAGCGAGACGAGAAACTCGTTGCGATTGGCAGGCAGGATGAAAACGAAATTATAAAACCGCCCGCGGGCCAGATTGGCGGCAGCCGTGTCGCGGACATAGCCCAGATCGGCAATGGCCTTGTTGACCTTGCGCACCGTCTTCTCGCGCACACCGGGGCGCGCATTGAGAACCCTGTCGACCGTGGCGAGGCTGACCTCGGCAACCCGTGCGATGTCATTGATGGTCGGTGCAGCCTGGGGGTCAAGCTCCCGTTTCATAGCAATCAACCGTTCCCTGCCAGCCCCTCAAAAAGCCGTGCGACCGCCTCCGCCCCGGGGTCATTATGCCCGATCAGGTTCTCCTCCGGGACGTAGGACGCGCGCCCCGCCTTCGCGCGACCCATCCTCGCCGTAGCGTCGGCCCCTGCCCGCGCCGCTTGTGCCGCCGCGTCGAGGCCCTCTGGCAGGGCGCGCAAGGCAGGATCGAGCGCATCAATCATCGTGCGATCCCCGATCGAGGCACCGCCGACCTGACCGATCCGCTCCAGCCCCGCCAGCAAGGCCCTGGCCATCGGTTTGCCACTTGCGCAGGCATCGCCCGTGGCTCCGAAGAAGATCGCCAGAATAACGCCGGAAGAGCCCCCCATGGACTGGCTCAACTCGTCGCTCAGGGCGCGAAACAGCTGGGTCGGATCGGCCAGCGGCAAGCGGTCCAGCGCGCCTTCCAGCGCGCGCGCGGCAGTCGACAAGGTCGTGCCCGTATCGCCATCGCCCGATTTGGCGTCCAGCTCATTGAGGTCAGACCGGGCCGCGATCAGCAGCGCGCAACATTGCTCCAGCACCTGCCGGGTCCGGGGACTGGCCGACGGGATCGGCTTGATCGGGCTGAGCCCGTCGGGCAAGGGCTGTGTGCGCACGGGTGTGATCTGCGCCATGCCGGGCCATGCCGGCACCTCTACAGCCGCCTCCAGATGCGCCCGGTTGCCATCATCTACAGGCAGGATCGAGACCGAAAAGCCGTGCATGTCAAGCGAGGTCATCAGCGGCGCGGGCCCGATGATATGCTTGATCCGCCCCGCCTTCTCGGAGCGCGCAAGCTCATGGGCCAGCACGCTCATCTCCAGCGGTGTCGTGCCGCCCAGATTGTTGAGCAGTGCCACATGGCTTTCGCCATTCATATGCGGCGCCAGCTTGTCGAGCACCAGATCCATCGCGTCGCGGGCATCCCTGAAGGCCACCTGCTGCACCCCGGCCTCGCCATGAATGCCCAGACCCAGCTCAGCCATGCCGGGCGCGATCCGGTCTTCCTTGACCGAACCGGGAACCGTGCAGGTATCAAGCGATTTCCCGATAGAAGCCATCCTTGCAATCGTGTCCTGAGCGGCGGCTGTGACCGTCGCAAGATCAGCGCCCGCTTCCGCCAGAGCACCGGCGATCTTGTGGACAAACAATGTGCCCGCCACCCCACGCGGCTGGGGCAAATCGGGCAAGGCAATGTCGTCATCGACCACCACCATCGCGACATTCAACCCAAAGGCGCGCGCGCGCTCGGCAGCAAGGCCGAAATTCAGCCTGTCGCCGGTGTAGTTCTTGACGATCAGCAAACAGCCCGCCGCACCGGTCACCGCGAGAATACCGGCCAGCACCGCATCAACGGAGGGCGAGGCAAAGACATCACCGCAAACCGCCGCCGTCAGCAGGCCCGGCCCCACAAACCCCGCATGCGCAGGCTCATGCCCCGAGCCTCCACCAGAGATAAGTGCGACCCTGGAGCTGTCCCAGTCACTGCGGCACACGACCTTAATATGCGGATAGCCGTCCAGCCGCATGAGCGCACCGCCACTTGTCTCCAGAAGGCCGTCAATCGCATCTGTGACCAGCGTTTCAGTCGCATTGATAAATTGGGGCATTGCCAAGTCTCCTCAACGAATACGGTTTCCGTTTGCGTCGAAGCAAAGCGGGTTTTTCGGGGCAATCTTCAGATGCGCCCCGGGTTCATAATGGCTCGCCGGGTCCGCGATGGTGGTGATCGCATGGCCCTGCAATGTCAAATGCAGGCGGGTCTGGTCGCCCAGATGCTCGACGCGCTGGATCTCGGCCTCAAGCCCTTCGCCCTGTGCGATATGTTCAGGGCGCATGCCGATCTGGGCGGTGCCTGCGGGCACATTGCCGAATATCTCGGCAGGCAGCAGATTGATGCGCGGCTGGCCCAGACGACTGGCCACGTAAAGCGAATCCGGGTTCTCGT